>JAYSTT010000744.1:0-11147 GCA_043719495.1 Ferruginibacter sp.
GGCCAGCCGTAAAAATAAATGTTGAAAATAAAAATACAATCAGGGACTTATTCATATACTTGTTTACTTTTTTCAAAGGTAATAAAGAAAATTTTGCAGCTTGCAAATGGCATGTTAAACGGCAGCAATGATAATAGCATGGCTACTTGCTTTCAAATACGCAAATTTCCACTCTCCTGTTTTTCCATTGCAGTAAAGGGTCGTTTAAATCTGCTGCCGGCATTTTGTTACCCATCGATAACACCGTTAAGCGATCTTTGCTGATATAATAACTTGCCACATGATCGGCACAAACAGTTGCCCTGCCCAGGGAGCGTTTATAATTGGCCTCTACACTTCCCACATTATCGGTATGGCCGGTAAACACTGCCACAAGTTTAGGGTTTGCTTTTAATTTTTGTATTACAACTGCTAATGTGTTATAGGCTTCGCTGCGTAAAATACTTTTGCCCGGTTCAAAATATACTGTGTAACAGGCAGTGTCTTTATTAGGCGGTTTTATGGTATCTATAAAAGCAGGGCAGCCATTGTTGGCCGCAACTCCGGCAACTGTAATACATTTATCGTTATCATCATTTATTCCATCACCATCTGTATCGGGTATAGGGCAACCAAAATATTTTAAAGTGCCTTTATGCCCGGGACATCTGTCATTTATATCGGTTATGCCATCACCATCAGTGTCCGTTAAAGTATCCCTGACAACCACAACAGGTATATCCGGGGTAATTTTTTTTCTTTTTTCTCTCTTTTCTGATTTGTCTTTTTTATTATGGGTTAAAAATGTATAACTGGTATTTATGCCAAATATTTTTATTTTATGCTTTACTTTATTGGTAGCATCCTGGTAATAGTTATCAAGAGGAATATTTCCATTTATCCATATTGACAGGTTGTTAATTTGAAAACCTAAGGCAAATCCCCAGCTAAAAAAAGTACTTTTATATTTGCCTGGCCCATCGCCGGTGGAAAGTTTGTTGTTAGTATTGTTAATTGAAGGGATAGCATTGCCAAAATAATTAATCTGCATTTGCTCTTTACCATCAGTTAAAAAGCTGATTGCCGGGCCAGTTCCTGCAAAAAAACTATTGGCAGCTTCTTCTCCAAATACAAATTTTTTACGCAGGTTAATATTAAGGTCTATATACCTAACCTTTTGTGTATAACTGGAATCTTTAACAGTATTGGTATTGCCTGTTTCTTTTTGCATCAGATATTTATACCCTTTTTTATTATAGGTTGAAGCAAAAAATAAACTTAATGAATTTTTTGTGAGCGGTAAATCTGCATTGAGGCCAGCCCATAATGCAGTTGCAGAAGAATACCTGTTAAAGTCTTCCGGCGAAAAAGGGAATTTATAAAGAGAAGATTTACCTGCACCAGCCATTACAGCATACTTACTTTGTGCCATTGCATTTTGCATCAGCATTAAAAAAATAATGGAACAAACAATTTTTCTAATTAAAGAAAGAGAATATAAGCTTTGGGGCATGCTTTGATAATGTGTAATTGGGTTAGCTATTGTATACTTTCAATTTTTTTATAAACTGGTTCGCATCAAATGCAATATAAATATAAAGCATAAAATAATTGAAGCACAAAAATTATTTACAAATCAAACTTAATACCCTGGGCAAGCGGTAATTTGTCGGTATAATTAATGGTATTGGTTTGTCTTCTCATATATACCTTCCAGGCATCGCTTCCACTTTCTCTGCCGCCACCGGTTTCTTTTTCGCCACCAAATGCACCACCAATTTCGGCACCACTTGTTCCAATATTTACGTTGGCTATACCGCAATCGCTGCCCGCCTGCGAAAGAAATGCTTCTGCTTCCCTTAAATTATTAGTCATAATTGCACTTGATAAACCCTGCGGCACACCATTTTGCATCGCAATGGCTTCATCTAAAGTTTTATACTTCATCAAATACAAAATGGGTGCAAAAGTTTCGTGTTGTACAATTTGGTAAGCGTTTTTTGCTTCTGAAATGCAGGGCTTTACATAACAGCCACTTTCAAATCCTTTGCCTTTAATTACGCCGCCTTCTACAATAAATTTTCCTCCTTCTGCTTTGCATTTTTCAATGGAATCTAAATACATTTTCACTGCATCTTTATCAATCAACGGCCCTACATGATTTTTTTCGTTAAGAGGGTTGCCAATTTTTAATTGTCCGTATGCATGCACTAATTTTTCTTTAAACTTATTATAAACCGACTCATGAATAATTAATCTCCGGGTAGAAGTGCACCTTTGGCCTGCAGTACCCACTGCACCAAATGCGGCACCAATTAATGCCATATCTAAATCTGCATTTTTTGTAATGATGATGGCGTTGTTACCACCAAGCTCCAGCAAACTTCTTCCTAATCTTTCGCCAACTGCTTTACCCACCGCTTTGCCCATTCTTGTGCTGCCCGTTGCAGAAACTAGTGGCATCCGTGGGTCGTTACTCATCCATTCTCCCACATTGCGGCCACCAACAATTATATTGCTCACGCCTTCGGGTACATTATTTTTTTTAAATACCGATTGAATAATATTTTGACAGGCAATAGCACACAGTGGCGTTTTTTCGCTGGGCTTCCATACACATACATCGCCGCAAACCCATGCTAAAGCTGCATTCCAGCTCCATACTGCCACAGGAAAATTAAAAGCTGATATTACACCTACAATTCCTAAAGGATGATATTGTTCATACATTCTGTGCCCTGGCCTTTCGCTGTGCATGGTAAGGCCATGCAGTTGTCTGGACAAGCCAACAGCAAAATCGCAGATATCGATCATTTCCTGTACTTCGCCTAAGCCTTCCTGTAAACTCTTACCCATTTCATAACTTACCAACTCACCAAGTGCATGTTTATTTTTTCGTAATTCTTCACCAACCTGCCTTACTATTTCGCCACGCTTTGGTGCAGGCCATTGCCGCCATACTGCAAATGCAGTTTGTGCTTTTGCAATTACTGTATCGTAATTATTTTTATCAGCACCGGTTACAGCAGCAATCAGTTTGCCATCAACAGGGGAGAAGGAGTTTATTTTTTCGCCTTTGGCTTTGGGCCAAAGCAAACCTGTAGAAACACCGTTACTATTTTTTTGAATTTTTAATTGAGAGAGGAATTTCATGCAAACTAATTTATAAGCAAAGGTAGCAATAGGTTACTAAAAAAAATAACAAACAACTGGCACAACTAAAATAAGTATCTTTATAAACTATGAAAAAATTACCCAATATTCACCCTGGTGAAATTTTATTAGAGGAGTTTTTAACCCCTTTGCAAATAACCGCATACTGCCTTGCCAAGGAAACAGGGATACCGCAAACAAGGATTTCTGCCATCATTAATGCAAGGAGAGGCATTACTGCAGATACTGCATTGCGGTTAGGTTATTTTTTTGGTAACAGTGCTAAGTTCTGGCTGGGCTTACAGGCCGATTTTGATTTGGAGGAAATTGTCACAAATAAGAAAACATTACTTTCGGGGATAAAAAAATTTTCTACAAATGCAGCCTGATTTTAATACTGCTCATTTTCATTGGGAAAGTCTTTACTTTTTACATCTTTAATATATTGCTGTACTGCTCCGGTTATCTGTTCATTCATATTTAAGTACTGCCGCAAAAAACGAGGCTTAAATTCTGTATTAATACCCAGCATATCATGCATTACTAATACCTGTCCGTCACAATCGCCACCGGCACCAATGCCAATAGTGGGTATGCTTAAACTTTCAGTAACTTCTTTTGCCAATGCTGCCGGAATTTTTTCCAGTACAATGCCAAAACATCCGGCTTCCTGTAAAAGCAAAGCATCTTTTCTTAATTTATTGGCTTCCTGCTCTTCAGTTGCCCTTACTACATAGGTGCCAAATTTATTGATGGATTGCGGCGTTAAACCTAAATGCCCCATTACTGGAATACCTGCACTAACTATTTTTTTTACAGAATCAATTACTTCTTCGCCTCCTTCTAATTTTACTGTGTTTCCGCCACTTTCTTTCATAATGCGTATGGCAGAAGCCAGGGCAATATCTGAGTTGGATTGGTAATAGCCAAAAGGGATATCTACTACAATTAAGCTTCTTTCCCTTGCCCTTACCACACTTTGTGCATGATAAATCATTTGGTCCAGTGTAATGGGCAGTGTGGTTACATGCCCGGCCATTACATTACTGGCACTGTCACCTACTAAAATAATATCAATACCGGCGGCATCAAAAATGCTGGCAAAGGAAAAATCGTAAGCCGTTATCATGGAAATTTTTTCCCCAACAGCTTTCATCTTTTGAAGGGTGTTGGTAGTTACTTTTTTTACTTCCTTTGTAGTGAAAGGCATAACATAACTTATTTGCTGCAAGATAGTTAAATGCTGTAAGAAGAAAGGCCCAGTTATAGACGCACCCAATAAATTATTTAAAAAAAATGCGTAATTTATACACATTTTATTCCACAAAGCAGCGTTTTCTAATTTTTTTTGCCCATATTGCAGAACCATTTAAAACAAATAACACAAATTTAACTTTTTTTTAAACCAAAAAAAATGCAATGAGAAAATTAAATCTCCTTCTGCTTAGCTTAATAATGCTTAGCGTTCAGGGTGTTTTTGCACAAACCCCAATTACAGGAAAAGTAAAAGATGTTGCTGGTAACCCAATTCCCGGTGCAAGTGTATCGGTAAGGGGCGGAACTACAACTATTACTGCTCCTGATGGCTCCTTTTCTTTAAAATTACCGGCAGGGAAAAATACCATATTGGTTTCCTTTGTAGGTTTTGTTTCAAAAATGATAAAAGTAGATGGCACTGATGCCCAGGTTACCCTTGAACTTGATAACAAAGCTTTAAGTGAAGTGGTAGTAACTGGTACAGGTGCTGCAACAAGTAAGCGTAAGCTAGGTATTTCTGTAGAATCCATCACTGCGGATAAGTTACCTACAATACCAGCTGCAACGCTAGATCAGGCACTTGTTGGTAAAATACCGGGGGCCCAAATTTCTTCAGTATCAGGTAATCCTGGCGATCAGGTTAATATTGTATTAAGAGGAATTAATACCGTACAGGGTGGTACAAGACCTTTACTATTGTTGGATGGTGCTGAAGTACCATTTGAAGTTTTAAACACCCTAAATATGGGGCAGGTAGACCATGTAGAAGTTGTACAAGGTGCTTCTTCTGCTGCTCTATATGGTGCACAAGGTGCAAATGGGGTAATTCAAATTTTTAGTAAAAAAGGCCAGCACAATAAGTTGAGTATTACTGCTTCATCCAGTATTTCACAAAATTCATACATAAATTCCGGTAATTTTGGCAAGGCAGACATGCACCCTTACTTAACAGACGGAAGTGGAAACATTATTAATCAGGGTACCAACGCCGGTTTAGGATATACTGCTGGCACACCAGTGGTAATAAGCCCTGTATTTGGAGTAATTAGGGGTTCAAACTCTATTTCATACAGGTTTGGAACTAATATACCCGGGACAACCAATCCTGCCGGTACATCTAACTTTACCCGTTATGGAATATTGGACCCCCGCAACAAAAATGACCAGGCTTATACCGGAAACCTTAAATTTAATGATCATTTTGCACAGGTTTTTCAAACTGGGACATCAAAAAATAATTCTGTTAGTATAAGTGGTGGTGGCGATAAAAATGATTTTAATTTGGCTGTTTCCAATAACCATACAAATTCTGCATTACTTAAAGACAACGGATATTTAGACAGGACAAATATTACTTTAAACTTAGGGTTTGAAGTTTTTAAGAATTTTACATTACGGGCAATTACTAATTTGGCTTATACTAAAAATACATTACATCCTGGTCTTGGTGCCCCGGGTGGTGGGGGTTTTGGATTAGGCCAATCAAATGCAGGGGTAAATGGTGTTTATGGTTTTTTAAATACTTCCCCATTCTTTAGTTTATTAGATACCATTATTGGCGGTCATTACGCATCATATCAAAGGGCCAGTTTTTTAAGTGTAAACGCCTTTAACCCTTTTTACAGGTTAGAATACACAAAGGGTGATAGCAAGCGTTATGATATTATACAAAATTTTGAAGCCAATTATAAGGTTAATAAATATTTAAATTTAAATGCACGCTATGGAATAACTTATAAAAATGAAAATGATGTATGGACTACCTATAACCAATCATTAAATGCCAACACAATTAATCAGGGTTCATATTACTCGGTATTTAATGGCGATGAAACAGGCGAAATTGATAACTGGCAATATAACACTACAAAACAAAATTTTTATACCAGTGCAATAATTAAAACTGATTTTGAAAAGGACTTTCATATTAATTTTCCGGTACAAACCACTACACTGGTAGCTTTTGATTATCGTAAAAACGATTATAAAGAGTTGAATACCTGGGGGCAAACCTTGCCTTTAAACCCACCGTTTACATTAACCTCTACATCAAGCCAGCACACTGCAACAGATTATGTGCAGCCCTTTGTTACCTACGGCTATATAGTTGATCAGGGATTTGACTTTGGAAATTATGCTGGGGTAAAAGGGGGTTTTAGAACAGATTATTCTTCTACTTTTGGTGCTGGTTCTAAACCTTTTACATTTCCGCATGTAAATGGTTATGTAAATTTAAACTCATTCAATTTTTGGGAAAAGATCCAAAATGTTGTTCCTAACCTTAAAATAAGAGGGTCTTATGGTCAGGCTGGTATCCAGCCTGGTGCGTTTGACAGGTACCCAGTTCTTAACTTGCAGCCTACCGGTAATGAAATTGCGTACACTAACCAAACTGGTGCAAAAAACCCAGACCTTAATGTGGAAGTATCTACAGAAACTGAAGTGGGTACTGACTTAGGAATTAATATAAATAATAAAGGTAACTGGTTTAAAGAAGCAGTCAATGTTTCTTTTACCTACTGGAAAAGAAATACCGATAACGCTATTTTTTATCAACAAGTACCTCCTTCTACAGGGGCAACTCAATTACTTACCAATGCCATTGCATTATCATCTCATGGCTGGCAATTGGGTATAAATATCCCTGTTCTGACATCAAAAAATTTAAATTGGGATTTTACCGCTAACCTGGGTCATCAAATATCAACTATTGATAGGGTAACAGGTGGTGATATACCTTTAACTACTTTTGCCGGAAGTACTGGTTTGGTACTTGCAGC
Source organism: Ferruginibacter sp. (assembly GCA_043719495.1). Classification (GTDB taxonomy): domain Bacteria; phylum Bacteroidota; class Bacteroidia; order Chitinophagales; family Chitinophagaceae; genus Ferruginibacter. Next base: position 7,170 of record JAYSTT010000744.1, read on the forward strand.
AGGAAGAAAGATTGGAGAAATTTATGGATACAAAGCATTAACCGATGTTGCACAACTAAGGGCCGATAAAACCCCTTTTATACCTACTGCTAATCAAGGTAATTATGAAATAGTATTAGGGAGAGTGGTTAATAAAGCCACCAAGGGCATCTTTTTTTCTGATGAGGCAGAATCTTTAGGCGATCCAAACCCTAAATTAACTTCATCATTTATAAATAGCCTTACCTGGAAAAATACTGTTTCATTTGGCTTTCAGTTTGATTGGATAAGTGGTTCACACCTTTATAATCAAACCAATGAGTGGTTATACCGTGATGGTATTAGTAAAGACTTTACTAAGCCTGTTACTATTAATGGTGAAACTGGTGCCTTTACTGCCTATTATGCCTCTGCTTATTACGGATTGGGCAATACTGCAAGGGGTGTGGGTAATAACGTAACAAAAGATTATTTTTATTACGATGCTTCTTTTGTAAGGTTAAGGAATGTTTCTATAGGGGTTGATGTTTCTAAATTTACCAAGAAAGATTGGCTAAAAAAATGCCAACTGGTATTTAGCGGAAGAAACTTGTTAACCTTTACAAAATACCCAGGGTTAGATCCAGAAATTAGTTCTGGTGCATCTAATTCTGCTTTTGACAGGGGTATTGACCACAGTACTATTCCTAACTTAAAGTCATATCAGGTTTCTTTGAACCTTGGCTTTTAATTTGTAAACCATTAATATTTACTTAGATGAAAAAGATACAATTAAATATAAATAAACACGGCAGAAAGTACATTTGTTGTCTTCTTTCGGCTTCCATGATGTTGCTGATGTTCAGTTCTTGCAAAAAGCAATTAGATGTTAAAAACCCTAATGACCCCACTTTTGGCGGTAATGTAAATTCGGAAGCCGGGCTTACTGCTTATGCTAAAGGGGGCATTTACTGGAATGGTTTTAATTACGGTGATGGCTGGTTGGGAGATAGCTATTTTTCTCTACCATGGGGCTATCATGAATTAATGGGTGATGTTGTAGGCGGTGGCCAGGGTTCCAATAACCAAACCACAACCATGGGGGTGCCCGATAAATTTCAGGCCGACCCTGCCGATGCCACAACTATTTTTACAAACCCTTCTCCTCAGGCTTCTGGTATTATCAGGGGTTTTAATAACGGTGCAGCAACATCTAATGGTAATAATGCACTTTACTACGAATGGACAAATATGTATGCCATGATTAGTGCCTGTAACCAAACATTGGAAAACATGGGTAAGATAACTTTGAGTGCCGATAAAGCAAACACTGTTAAAGCCTGGTGCTACTGGTGGAAGGGATATGCTTACGCACAAATTGGCACATTGTATTATGCAGGTTTAATAGTGGACCAATCAAATACAATAGTAAGTAAATTTCAAAAACAGTCTGATATAATTGCCGAATCTAATAAACAATTAAACCTGGCAACTACTACGCTTAATGCTATTACTAGCCAGGGGGATTATGCTGCTGTTATTGCACAATTAATCCCTTCTCAATGCCAAACTGGTCTTGGAAATCCCCCCACTTCTGTACAATGGGTAAGAACTATTAATACCATGCTGGCACGAAATATTGTATTAAATCACCTTGCCCCTTTCGTAAATGGAAACGCAAGTGCAACAATTAATAAGTCAACCATTACCCCAATGTCGGCTGCCGATTGGGCATCTGTTATATCTTTATGTAATAATGGCGTAAAACAAGGTGATAATGTGTTTACTGGAAGAACTTCTGGTTCTAATTCTTTCTTTTCATTTGGTTCGGGTTCTGTTGCTGCTATTCTTACAGCAAGCAATCAGTCAACTACCTATAAATTAAGTGAAAGATTAGTACAGCAATATAAAGCTGGCGATAGAAGGCTTGCAAACTTTACAACAGCAAACGGTACTTTTTTTGGCGATGCTAATACCAATACAACTAGATATAGTGTGATAGATGGTGTTACGGCCGGCTTAACTGGCATCCCTATTTTAGGTTCACGCCAGGCTGGTGGGCTTGAAATTTATATTGGGCCTACTTTTGAAGAAAATCAATTGATGCTTGCAGAAGCAAATATCCGGACATCAAATATTCCGGCTGGGTTAATATTGATTAATAGCGTAAGGGCATATCAGGGTGCAGGTGTAGCTGCTGTAGCCGGATTAACTTTACCACAGGCATTGCAAGAGTTAACAATGGAAAGATTAGCGGCACTTGCCCTACGTGGACTTTCTTTTTATGATATCCGTAGGTGGGGTTGGACTTATTCTATTGCAAATGGTGGCGGCAGGTATGGTTGTACCCTTCTTTTTAGGGGAAATACTTACACCAATGCAACTATCAATTACAATTTTATGGATTACTGGGATGTGCCAGGCGATGAGACAGAAAAAAATGCCCCATCAGCAGATAGTGCTCCAGTTAAAAATGCCAATTATTAATAAATATTATTGGATAAAGTTTTCTTTATTAACAAAAAGCCGCCTTAAAAGGGCGGCTTTTTTGTTTTATGCAATATCCACTTTTGAAACAGCAGCTGCATTGTGGTTCACATTTTTTTTACAGAAGTGTATTGTAATAATTAAACAGTTTAATTAAATCGGCGGTTTTTTTAAAATTGATTGCATTGTTGCCGATAAACTTATCTATGTACTGCTCTTTATCTTTTAGGAGGGTGGTAGCAAAGCTTTTAGTACGATGAAATTCCTGTAAGCTACCGTTAGCATATACATACAATGTAACAGCAGCATCTACAAATTCTTTTGTAATTTGCCCCGAAATTTCATCCTTATAAACCCTGATATATTTAGTTCTTTTTGCCAGTAATTCAACTTTCCCTTCTGTAAACACCTGGTAATAGTAGTTTTCATTTTGTTTATCAATGGCGGGATAGCCATTTTTGAAAATATTCCCAATACTATCCTTTGAAAAAAAACTATAACAATCAATTTTTCTAACTAAACCGTCTGTAGCAATCATTTCTTTGCCTGCACTGTCAAGAAAGTATAAAGCATTACTTTCGATATTTAATTTTACTGATACTGTGGCTATTATCTTTCCTTGGGAAAGTGTAAGTTTTGCTGGTATCCAGTTAGGATTAATAAATGGCGACCCGGTTACATCAGCATCGTATTTTTTTAACAAGGAGTACCCGTTTATATCTATTGCATCAAGCCTTCTTCCCCCAGGAGAGGTGCTAAAATCCAATTGTGCAAAACTTATTTTGGTAACGAAACAAACAGACAGGAGGAATAATTTTTTTTTCATAATTGGAGTTTGTAAACCGGTTTGAAAATATTGGGAATTATACAAATTTAATAATTATTAAACAGGCGGCGTATTAATTTTTCCTGATTTTAAGTTGTATTGCAAGATTTATTACTGAATGCAAAAATTGTTTTTTAGGTTACCATTAAATAGCAACAGTGAACTGATTTATAACCTTCTCAGCCCAAAGAAAACCTGCCAGTTACCTCCCAAAATAATACATTAAATAACATTGAAAATATTGCTAAGGTTGGGCAGCATTTTTTATTTCACCTCTTCCCACAAATGCCTTATCAATCCATCGGCTAAACCAATTTTAGGTACATAAATTTCTTCGGCAGCAGCCCAGCGCATTACATTGGTATAAATTTGTAAGGCAGGTACAATTACATCAGCACGGTCTTCCCTTAAATCATATATTTTAATTCTTTCCTCCAAGGATACGTTGCCTAATTCTTTGTAATAATCTCTCAATAATTCTAAGGAAAGTGGTTTTCCATCTTTACGCTTGCTCATACTAAAAACTTTATTGATATTGCCACCGCTTCCTATAGCCACTACATTTTTTTGGCCTTTTGTAACAGCTTTAAGTACCTCTTTCATTTCCTCCCATTGCACATCTTTCACCATATTTTTTAATAAGCGTATGGTACCAATGTTAAAAGATTTTTTATAAATAAGAATACCGTTGCTAAAAAAAGAAAGTT
>JAYSTT010000745.1:0-11145 GCA_043719495.1 Ferruginibacter sp.
GCAGGACAATTTTTAAAAGAAAGTAAAAGAGCATTTCCATCACCGCTTACTTCTTTATATAAGCTATCGGGCTTAACAAAGCTATTTCCACATTCTAAAACATTTGCCAGGTATCATTTAGGGCATTTGAATGAAAGAGAAAATCAGGAAGTAGATGTATTGGCGGGAGCATACATAATGGTACCTAAAAACATTTTAGACAAAACAGGAAGTTTTGATGATACTTTTTTTATGTATGGCGAGGATGTTGACTTAAGCTACCGCATACAAAAAGCCGGGTATAAAAATTACTATTTTGCCGAAAGTACCATCATCCACTTTAAAGGAGAAAGTACAAAGAAAGGCAGTCTTAATTATGTGCGGCTTTTTTACAAAGCTATGAGTTTGTTTGTAAAAAAGCATTATAGCGGAAGCCGGGCAGGTGTTTTTAATTTTTTAATACACACAGGAATTTTTTTGAGGGCAATACTTTCTATGTTGGGAAAATTTTTACAAAAGATTGGATTGCCTCTATTAGATGCGTTTACTATTTTCACCAGTTTTTGGTGTATAAAATTTTTATGGAATAATTTTATTCGCAGGGATGTGAACTATTCACCCAATATGCTCATTATTGCTTTTCCTGTTTTTTCAATTATATTTTTAATTGCCTCTTATTATTCCGGTTTGTATGATAAGGGGTATAAACAATCACAGCTCAGCCGGTCAACTTTTACAGCAGCATTGGTATTACTTAGCGGCTACTCTTTATTGCCCGAAAGTGTGAGATTTTCCAGGGGTATATTAGTGCTGGGCATAATAATGGCATTTATTTCTATGAACCTGCTGCGTTGGCTTTTTATGCAATGGGGGTTATTATATAAAATTGAAGAAGGAGATGGGCACAGGCAAACAATTGTTGTTGCTGGCGAAAAAGATTTTGCAGCAGTTACCGGAATACTGCATAACGCAGGCATGCCCGAACGTGTTTTGGGCCGGGTAAATGACAGCTTAACCAGCAGCAGTAAAGCACTGGGAAGTATCCACCAGCTAAATCATCTTATTAAAATGTATCCTTTAAGAGAAATAATATTTTGTGAAGATGGGTTAAGTTTTAAAGAAATCATTGCAATTATTCAAGAGATACCACATGAAATATGCAATAAATTTCATGCATCTGGCAGTAGCGGTATTGTTGGCAGTGATAATAAGAAAGCGGGAGACAAATATATTTCGGCTAATAATAAATACACAATTTCAAACCCGGTAAATAAAAGAAATAAAAACCTGCTTGATTTTGTGGTAGCAGTTATTTTTATTTTAAGTTTCCCTGTTCATTTTATAGTTCAAAAAAAACCACTTCACTTTTTTAAAAATGTTTTTTTGGTATTATTCTTACAAAGAACATGGGTTGGTTATGCTGTAACAACAGACAAGCTTCCGCTAATCAGAAAAGGAATTCTAACTTCTACAACATTACCCGAACAGGTTAACGACCTACCTCTTGAAAGTTTAATTCTTTCTGACGAATGGTATGCTACTTATTATACCGCTGCTACCGATATAAAAAAAATCATCAGGGGATATAAATATTTGTGTTGGTAAAATTGGCTTACTTAACCTGTTGTACAAATTCTTTTATTATCTTTTTGTATTCATTCTGCATTACGAAACAATCAGCATAGGAGAAATAAGTAAATTTTTGAATAGCTTCAATTAATGAAAAATTATTTTGCAAAACACTTAAAAATATTTTTTTCTTCATTAAATAATCAGCCAGATATTCCTGTTCTGTTTGCCCTGGTGTGGGAACAAGGATAGCTTTTTGTTGCAGTTTTATTAAGTCCATTACAGTGCTGTAACCGCTTCGTCCAATAATGACCTCCGATTGTTGAATAGCTTTATTTAATTCATCTGCTGAAAGATGGTTAACAATCTTTATTTTATTTTTTACAAACGGTTCTTCTTTTTCTACATTATCCGGAAGGCCCTTTACAAATAAAGCTGTTCCATCAAACCCTTCTAAATCTTTTAATAATAATTCTTCAAATATTGTTCGCTGTGGTTCGGGCCCCGATAGAATAATAAGTAAATCATATTTCTTTTCAGCAGTAATTTTTTCAAATCTTGATAAAGGGCCTATATATTTAACCGGAATGCGAGGTAATTTTTTGGGGTGCGATAGTTCTCCTGCAAGGTTAGTTTCTGATTCATTATCGGGAACCCAGCAAACACTATAGTGATTAATAAAAAAATAATGAATTTTTTGAGTGAACCATTCCGAAAGACGATTCCCTGTTTTTATGTTTAATTGGTGGGTAATATATACACAAGGCATTGCAGAATGATATAAACCAGGCCGGTTATCTGATATTACCGCATCAATTTTATATACCGCAACGGCCTTTTTAAGCCAGGAATGTTCATTATAAATGCACCACAATAATTTAGGGAATTGTACCATTAGCCTGAAAGAGAACCAAAATTTGTTTCTGCTGTATTTAATTTTATAACCACTTACCTCCGTAAAAACCACATTTGGAAACTCTTTTTGCAATAAAATTTTTATGTAGCCATCAGCAGCTATTATTACTTCAAAATTTAGCTCTAACAAGGTGTAAATAATTGGGATACAACGTGTGGCATGGCCTAAACCCCAGTCTAATGGGGCTACCAGAATTCGCTTTTTATCTCCAGGTATGTTAATTTTATCAAATTTCATTTTTAAAAAACAATAAATTATTGTGAAAATAGTTTAACTTACGTAATCTATAACGATGAAAAATCTATTTAAAATCACAATATTATTTACATTGGCTGTTAGTTTGGTAATTAGCAGCTGTTCTTCTTCAAAGAAAGGACAGTGTGGTTGCCCAAGCAAAACAGGGATGATTGGTTATTGAGGCGAAATGTAAGTGGTGTTACACCCCCCAATTTCAACATGAACAAATCAAACAGGGATTTACTGGTACTGTTCAATCAGCAACTAATGACGGCTAAAGCAATTGAACAGGAAGTAGAACAGCTTCACGAAATTTTATATTCAGTTGAATGCCTCGACAACATAATTACAACCCATGAAGTAATTGATGTTAACAAGTACAAAATTTTTAACACTCCTCAGCATTTACTTGCTATTATCTGCCAAAGAGAATTAAAGCCTTTTGTGTTTTTAAATTGTAAGAATTGATTTCGTTTTAGATTAATTTTATTAAGGCATTTTCAAACCTCTGTAGCATTTCATCAATCTCTTCTGTTTTACAGGTACCAACACTTAACCGGTACCAGTTACTGTTTTTGCTTGTACCAAATGCATAAAAAGGTACTATAGCAATTTTAGCTTCGTTTAAAATATAAGCCGTTACATCATTTTGATTTTCTAAAAACGTTCCTTCATCAGTTTTTTTGCCCGCTAAATTTATTTGTACAGTTAAATAAATAGCCGCTTGCGGTGCAACAGCATCTATACTAAACCCCTGGGCTTTTAATTGTTTAATGCCGTTATAAATTTTATGCAACCGCTCTTCTATTGCCAATTTAAAAACACCGAAATAGTTATTTATATTTTGTGTTTGGCTTAAATAATTGGCTACAGCTTTTTGCTCTGCCATTGGTGCCCATGCGCCTACATGACTGTTAATAGCTTTCATTTTTCCAATTAAATCGACAGGCCCCATGCTCCAGCCAACCCTTACACCTGTAGCAGCAAATGCCTTACTTATTCCATCAATAAAAATGGTATAGTCTTTCATTTTTGGGCTAAGTGAAACAGGGTTGTAATGTTGGGTATCACCAAAAGTTAAAGTCCAGTAAATTTGATCGTATAATAAATATAATTTCTTTTCATCAGCATTTCGTTGTTCGTTTTCAGCTATCACTAATTCGCAAATAGCCGAAAGCTCTTTTTTAGTAAATGTAGTACCGGTTGGGTTTAAGGGAGAACATAAAGCCAGCAGCACAGCATCTTTTAAATGTGGCTTTATTTCTTCTGCTGTTGGCAAAAAATTATTTTCCAACTTGCTTTCAATAACAATATGCTCACCTTCAGTAAAATGTACATAGTGGTTATTGTTCCAGCTGGGTACCGGGTAAATTACTTTATCGCCTTTATCCACAATTGCTCTGAAGGCGGCATAAATAAGCGGCCTGCCACCTGCGGCAATTAATATTTCATTGGTTGTATAATGGAGCCCTTCCCTTACTTTAATAAAATCAGATACAGCTTGCCTCAATTCCAAAATACCATCAGCAGGAGGATAAGTGGTATGGCGATTTTTATAAGCTGCAATAATTTCGTTTTCCAGTTCCTGTGGTATAGGAAAGACGGAGGAATCAAAATCGCCAATAGTATAATTATAAATTTTTTCGCCTTGTTTTATTTTTTCTTTTATTACTGCACCCAGGCTTACAATTTCTGACCCTATTAACGTTTCTGCCAGTTGGCTGAATTTGTTTACACCCATATTTAAACAATATTTAGAGGCAAAAGTAAATTTTAAAGGCGGGTAAAACAAAAAACCTGTTGAATAGAATATTCAACAGGCTAGAATTTCATATGCGATAATTACTCTATTGCTTTATATTCTTTAAATACATTCATGGGTGTTGCCTCTGCCTGTTTTTTATAATCCGCCCATTTAGTGGTAAAAAAAACATTCGCTTTTTCCACAGCCTGAGCAACTAATGTTTCTGCAATTTCTATTTGATTAATTTCCTGTGTATCGGGAATTTTATTTTTACCCAGCACTTCTCCCCTAGCAGTTTGTAATTTTTCATTTACCCTTAATTGATAAGGCGAGCCATAACCTTGTTTTTCCTGCGGTTTACCAAAAATAAAATTGCGGATATTTTTTATAGAGTCTGTCATGGTTTTGCCCATTTTACGCAGACTGTCTAATTCTTTTCCTTCCACATTTTTTAACTGGGCTTCTATTTTTGCAATTATTTCATCTGCTTCTGTTAAACGGTCAGTAACCTCTGTTAATCTTATGGTGCTTTTTTCTAAACGTTTAAGTGAAACCATTTTTGCATCATAAACTTCTTTATTGTTGGGTACATTCGGGTCGTCATTTACCAAAAGCATTGTTGAGTCGGCAGTTTTACCAACACTGATTACAATTTTGTAAGTACCGGGATATGCGGATAATCCAAAATTTACAGATTCAGGAGCATCGGCTTTTGGTTTTGGTGAACCTGGCTGGCGGACCCCTTTTGTTTCGTATCTCCAGTAATTTCTGTTAAAGCCGGTATCTGCTTTTATTTTAGTAGTTCTTATTAATTCATTGTTACTGGTATAAATTTTAATTGTAGCAGAATCTGTTTTTGTTTTTTTGGAAGTATCAGTTTTCTCAGGGGCCTTTACAAAAAATGAATAGGCTGCGCCACGGTTTCTATTTTGACCTTCATACAAACCCCAGGTACTCCATTCGTATCCCGGTGAAGCCTTGTAATTTGCCTGGTATGAGGCTGGCGCTTCAAATACAGTCAATGTTTTTGTAAATGTGCTTCCATTGTTTGCAGCAGCTTTTCTTAATGGCCTTATATCATCTAAAATATACATTGCCCTGCCAAATGTTGCAATACACAAATCGGCCTCTCTTTCCTGTATGGCCAAATCGTAAGTTGATACAGATGGGTAACCGTTTTTCCATTGCTGAAAATTTGTGCCGTTATCAAAACTTACCCAAAGGCCCTGTTCTGTTCCTGCAAAAATTAAATTAGGTTCAGCGGGATCCTGTATCATACATAAAGCGTAACCTTTTGCTTTATTTTCATCAAGCATTCTTTCCCAGGTTTGGCCAAAATTTTTGGTTCTGAAAATGTAGGGTTTAAAATCCCCCCTGCGGTAATCATTACAAACTACAAATGCTTCGGCAGCATTGTAGCGGCTGGCGGTTATTTGCGGTATCCATGCGCCTAATGGCATGCCAGGTATTTTGCCACGGAAATTCACCCATGTTTTACCCCCATCTTTTGTAAGTTGCACATTGCCATCATCAGTACCTATCCAAATTATTTTATTGTCTTTAGGAGAGGGTGCAATACAAAGAATAGTATTATAATTTTCAGCTCCGGTAATATCAACAGAAAGCCCGCCATTATTATCTTGGTTTTGCTGTTGCTTATTATCGGTAGTTAAATCAGGAGACACTATTTGCCAGCTTAATCCTTTGTTGTAGCTTTTGTGTAAAAACTGGCTGCCATAATAAATAGTTTTGGCATCTAAAGGATCTTGCGCAAAAGCGGCATTCCAGTTAAAACGTAAATATGTTTTTACATCAGGTGTTGGAGGTTTAATATTCATATCTTCCCCCGTAACTACATTTGTTTTTTGTAATTCACCTTCCTGGCTCATACTGTATACCCAATCATTGTTTTCGGGATCGGGGGAGGCGTCAAAACCATCCCCACTGGATAAATTATTCCAGAAAAAATTTCTAATGCCGCCATTGATCCATGTATAGGCAGGCCCACGCCAACTACCATTATCCTGCATGCCACCCATTACATTATAGGGTAATTTATTATCTATATTAATATGATAAAACTGGCCAACAGGAAGTTGTTCGCTGAATATCCAGTTTCTTCCTCTATCTCTGCTAATACCTATACCACCATCGTTACCATCAATAATAAAATTGGGATCGTTGTGGTTTATCCAAAACGCATGATGGTCGGGATGAATGCCACTGTAAGGAATTACTGTACTGAAATTTTTGCCTCCGTCTTCACTCATGGAAATGGTTTGTGTGATATTATATAAACGGTTTTCGTTTTTAGGATCCACTTTTATATCCTGAAAATAAAAAGCTCTGTTGGTAACATCGGTTTTATTGCTATTTACCAGCTCCCATTTAAAACCACCATCATCGGTTTTATATAAACCATTTTTGGTGGCTTCTACCATTGCATAAATTCTTTTGGGCTCTGCATTGCATATAGTTAAACCAATGCGGCCATAATTACCTTCGGGCAGGCCTTCATCTTTGCCTAATTTTTTCCATGTTTTTCCAGCATCGTAAGTAATATATAAACCACTGCCAGGGCCACCACTGTTAAAGCTGTAGGGCGTACGGCGGTGTTGCCACATGGCAGCAATTAATTTATTTGGGTTAGATGGGTCAATTATTAAATCGGCACAACCGCTTGTATCATTAGTGTGCAAAATTAAATTCCAGGTATCACCGCCATCGGTTGTTTTATAAACACCACGTTCGGCATGCTCGGCATAAGGGTTACCAATAGCTGCCGCATAAATGGTGTTAGGATTAACAGGATCAATAATAATGCGGTGAATATTTTTAGTTTTCTCCAAACCCATCACTTTCCAGTTTTTTCCACCATCTAAACTCTTATAGATACCACCACCAATATTTATGGAATTACGGGGGTTGCCTTCGCCGGTGCCTACCCATAAAACAGATGGGTTGCTTTGCTGAACAGCCACCGCACCAATATTTAAAATGGGCTGTTCGTCAAATATGGGTTCCCATTTTGCGCCGCTGTTTTCTGTTTTCCAAACGCCACCGCTTGCAGTGCCCAAATAAATAATATTGGGGTTGCTTAACACCGCATCTATAGCAGTTACACGGCCACTCATACCCGCCGGGCCAATACTACGGGCTTTTAAATTTTTAAACTGATCGACAGATATTTTTTGTGCATTTATTGCCGTATTTAAAAACAAAAGCAATAGCAAGCTGCAAAAAGCGTTTAATTTATTCATTAATGTTAGTTTTTGTACATGAAGGTGCAAAAAATTTACTGCTATTGCAAAAGAATTATACAAACGGAAATAGCTTAAATGTTTTGTAGCTGCGTAAAATATTATTGCTTATTTTCATCATACAAAAAAAATCTAAAAAACCTGTATGCAAAAATTATTTCTGTTATTTCTTACGGCGCTTTTGCTTTTTTCCCCCGATAGTAAAGCGCAGGTAAATGATGATGATGAAGCAACAGCTTACCGGTTAAAAAGAAAATACCCCGATGAACATTCCGCTGTAGTTTCCGATATTGAGGAGTACGATTTTGCAGTTGGCAAAGGTGATGGAAACGGCTCTGTGGTAACCGCTTTAATGAACCAAAAAGTGCAATTCATTTCATTGCGTGAAGCCACCTGGGTGCAGTATGGGGAGTTTTACAATAAATTTTCGGCCATCACTAAAATAAAACAATATTACAAATCGGGTAACTCATTTATAAACTATACTTCAAAAAATAAACCCATTGATAAATCGGCTACCTCCGGTGATATTTTTTATGATGACAGCAGGGTTAAATATTTCAACATCTTTATACCAAAAATGGGAATGGGGGCAATGGTGGAAGTAGAAAAAGAAATTAAAGATGCAAAATATTTAACCCGTGTTTTATTTCACAGCAACTATGCCACCAGCGAAAAAATAATACGCTTTAGGGTGCCTGCAGATATTCAATTAGAATTTAGAGAAATAAATTTTGCAGGATACAGCATTACCAAATCAACAGAAACAGAAGGGAAGAAAACGGTTTATACATTTAAAATGAAAGACCTACCGCCGTTAAACAGCGAAGAAAATGCTTTGCCAACCGGCTACACTTTTCCGCATGTAATTGTTTTGGTAAAATCTTTTACTGCAGATGGTACACAGCAAAAAGGGTTTGAAAATGCTGCGGATTTATACAAGTGGTACCAATATTTATATACCAAGGCAGATAATAAAACCACCACATTAAAACCTAAAGTAGATGAATTGATAAGAGGAAAATCTGGTGAAATGGAAAAAGCAAAAGCTATTTTTTACTGGGTACAGGATAATATACGATACATTGCTTTTGAAGATGGCTACGCTGGCTTTGTGCCGCAAACGGTGCAGGATGTTTTTAAAAATAAATATGGCGATTGTAAGGGTATGGCCAATCTTGTAACAGAAATGCTTAAACTTGCCGGCCTTGATGCACACATGACATGGATTGGAACAAAGCACCTTCCCTATACTTACGCCATCCCTTCCTTGTGTGTAGATAACCATTGCATATCTACCGTATTTATTGGTGGCAAAAGCTATTTTTTAGATGCTACAGAAAACTATGTACCCATTGGAGAATATGCTTACCGCATACAAGGCAAAGAAGCGTTGATTGGTAAAGGAACCGAACACCAGATAATAAAAATACCCATTGCAGATATTAATCAAAATAAAATTTTAACACAGGCATCGTTTTCTTTAAATGATAATATTTTAAAAGGGCATTTAAAAGTTACGTTTAGTGGCGAAGAGAGGACAGGGTTTCATCAATATTTTCAGGCGTTGCCCACCGACCGCAAAAAAGAAGTGCTGCAAAAAATGCTGGAGTTTGGCAACGATAATTTAAATGCCACTAATGTAAAAACATCTGATTTAAGTAACAGGGAAATTCCGGTGGTTATTGAAGGCGATATAGATTTAAGCAACAACATTATTAGAGATGATAAAGAAATTTATGCAGGCATAGATTTTTTTCCTAGAAAATTAAGTGCATTTATGCCCGATGAAAAAAGGGTGAACCCTTATGAGTTTAACAGCATTTACACTGCCGAAGATGAAATTGAATTAAACCTACCCGGCTACAAAATAAAAGATTTACCCGAGGCATTTACGCAGCAGGCAACCGACTATGGTTTTACAGGCAGCTATACACAACAGGGCAATAAAATTGTTTTAAAAAAATCGTTGGCAATAAAAACAGGTACTATTCCTAAAGCAGATTTTTTAAACTGGAAAGATTTTTTAAAAAAACTAAAAGATTTTAATAACAATATAGTGATGGTGGAAAAAGATCCTAATTACGTTGCCGCTAAAGAAATACCAATAGCCCCGGCAAAAACAACAGTTGTAAAAACACCAGCAAAACTGGCGCCAGCAAAAACTACACCCTTAAAAAAGCAACAAAAATGAAACAAAAATTCATCACTATAAAAATTTTATTGATCGCTGTTTTAATAAACACAACGGCATTTGCCCAAGCAATAAAAGAAGAATTAGCAAATAAACTGCAATTAAACATGGATGCTGTTTGGAAAGAGGCCGATGCTGATTTTAGCAGCAACCAAATACCCGATAAATGGAAGGGTTATTCGGGAGTTATTATTGCACAAAAAATAAAATTTATTTTTGATAAAGGCCCTGGTATTGATAAACTAAATGTGTATGAAACCACTCACCGGAAAATTAAATTACTTGATAAGGATGGAGTAAATAGTTTTTCTGAATTTTACTTCAGGCGGGGGCATGATAACGATGGATTTGCATTGCACATAATAAAAGCCGACGGAACTGTTGATACGGTTTCTTTATTAACTGCGGTATTGGTAGAAGATAATGATGATGTGCCGGGTACTTTTATACCTTATTTTGAAAAACAAAGCACCATTAAAAATAAATCTAAAAGCGAAAATATTTATTACAAACTGGCAGCCTCTAATTTAGAACCCGGTGATATAATTGATTATGCAAGCACTGTTTTTAATGATAATGATGTAGCAAAAATGAATTCGCTGGAGTTTGACCCAATTTATTATTTATGCCATAGGGGTTACCCGGTGGTAAGCCAAAAATTTGAAATTAATACAGATGAAAAAAGTTATGTAAACAGTAAATCTATTAATGGGGCACCAGAATTTAAGGAAGGATCTGCAGGAGGGTATAAAACTTTTACCTGGGAAGATAAAGACAGGGAAAAAATAAAAGACACCCGTTGGGTAAATGAATATATGGCTTTGCCAATGACAAAATTTCAAATCATTTATTCTAAAAATAATAATGCAGAGGATTTATTTATCAGCGACAGGGGCGAATTAAAAAAATCAATTACGCCAGAAGAGCTTGCAAAAAAAATAAATGGTATTTATGAAAAAATGGACGCCAGTGCAGGGAAAAAACTTAATCAGGATAATATATTGGCAGCTTACACCAGCAGCCTTTTGGGCCAAACAGAATATTACTTACGCAAAACCGAGGCTTATGATGTAAATGATGAGGACTTTATTAAAAGAGTGTATTATATTTTACGACACATCAACGGATTGTATGGAAAACGTTTATCAAGCCAGTTTTTTGCTTATGTAATGCTGGAAAAATTAAAGCGAAAAAATATTGCCGCTGAGTTAATAGTAACTACAGATAATAGCACCACCGAAATGGG
>JAYSTT010000746.1:0-1907 GCA_043719495.1 Ferruginibacter sp.
CAACAGATCATCTACATCGTAATCCTGATGATTTTTGTAGGTATTGAAGTAATAGGCCGTGTGCCCAGCGTATTGCACACACCGCTCATGAGTGGTGCCAACGCCATACATGGCGTGGTGGTAATTGGTGCCATCATTATTATGGGCAAGGCAGAGACTGACAATTACCTGGCGCTGATACTTGGATTTTTGGCAGTTGTATTGGGTACAATAAATGTGGTTGGCGGTTTTGTGGTAACGGATAGAATGCTGGAAATGTTTAAGAAAAAACCCCAAACCCCTAAAGGGGCTTAAGGGCAACAGTAAGAAATTCAAAAATTAAAATTAAATGCCTGGCTATTTTAAAAATGTTTAAAAATTAAAAGTTCTAAAGCCCCTTTAGGGGTTTGGGGCACTGTCTTTATGGGCTCAAACATACTCACACTTTGCTACTTAATTGCTTCGGTAACTTTTATACTCGGCCTAAAAATGTTGAGCAATCCTGCCAGTGCACGTAAAGGAAATTTACTGGCTGCATTCGGAATGGCCATCGCTATTTTAGGCACCATCTTTTTATATACCTCCGAAACCGGCGAACAGCTCGGTAATTATCCCTGGATATTTGGTGGTTTGCTGGTTGGTGGTATTGTTGGTACATTGGCAGCAAAAAAAGTAAAGATGACTGCCATGCCCGAAATGGTGAGCATGTTCAATGGTATGGGCGGTGCCTGTGCTGCATTAATTTCTGTTGTTGAATTCAATCATCTCTCCAAAGAAATTGCAGAAGGCGTTGTAGCAGCCAATGCTGTGCAGCCAACTGTTTTAATAATTGTTTTAGGATTGATCATCGGTTCTGTTTCTTTTGCCGGCAGCATGATTGCCTGGGGCAAATTAAATGGTAAAGTAAAAGACCTCAGTTTTACCGGCCAGAATATTTTAAACCTCTTAGTGCTTGCCATCACCATTGCAGCCGGTGCATACCTGGTGTACGATCCCACACAACATTTATTGCTGTATGTAATTTTGGGTTTGGCATTGGTTTACGGTGTGTTTTTTGTAAT
Organism: Ferruginibacter sp.; assembly: GCA_043719495.1. Classification (GTDB taxonomy): domain Bacteria; phylum Bacteroidota; class Bacteroidia; order Chitinophagales; family Chitinophagaceae; genus Ferruginibacter. Next base: position 1,041 of record JAYSTT010000746.1, read on the forward strand.
GCCCATCGGCGGTGCCGATATGCCCGTTGTAATTTCCTTACTCAATTCATTCACCGGTGTGGCTGCTGCCTGCGGCGGATTTTTGTACGATAACAAAGTAATGCTCACAGGTGGTATTTTGGTTGGTGCAGCCGGCACACTGCTTACCATACTCATGTGCAAGGCCATGAACCGCTCCCTGCAAAATGTATTGATTGGTTCTTTCGGCGGCAATAAAACTGCTGCTGCAACCGGTGGTGGCGATCAGGGACATTACAAAGAGATAAGCCTTGCCGATGCGGCCATGGTTATGAGTTATGCCAACAAAGTAATGATAGTGCCCGGCTATGGTTTGGCGGTGGCGCAGGCCCAGCATGTTTGTCACGAGCTGGAAAAAACACTTTTGGAAAAAGGCGTGGAAGTAAAATACGCCATACACCCCGTGGCCGGCCGTATGCCCGGCCACATGAATGTTCTCCTCGCCGAAGCCGATGTGAGCTACGAAAAACTGATGGAGATGGAAGATGCCAACGACGAATTTAAAACCTGCGATGTGGTGCTTATCCTCGGCGCCAACGATGTGGTAAACCCCGCTGCAAAAAACGATCCTGCCTCACCCATATACGGCATGCCCATCCTGGAAGTTGAATTTGCCAAAACCGTTATCGTAAACAAGCGCAGTATGAAACCCGGTTACGCCGGCATCGAAAACGATCTCTTCTTTCAACCTAAAACAAGTATGCTGTTTGGCGATGCAAAAAAAGTATTGCAGGATTTGTGTACGGAAGTAAAAAACAGCCCCTCCTAACCTCCCCGGAGGGGAGGGAAATCTGGAAGATAGAAGCGAAAATTCCTTGAATTTAAAAACTGCCCAAGTCGAGTTCCTTC
>JAYSTT010000747.1:0-1907 GCA_043719495.1 Ferruginibacter sp.
AAAATAAACGTTGTAACATCTGCTGTTCCGTTTTTACGTATTTCACCAGATGCCCGTAGTGGTGGTATGGGAGATGTAGGTATTGCAACAGCACCCGATGCCAACGCGGCTTTTGCTAACATAGCCAGAACCCCATTTGCCACAGGTAAATTTGGCGTAGCTATTAACTATACACCATGGTTAAGAGATTTATCTGTTAATGATGTTTTTTTAGCATCTTTAGGCGGATATTATAAAATCAGCGATGGCCAGGCCATTTCTGCTTCATTAAGATATTTTAAATTAGGAAGCATTCAGTTTACCGATGCCTTGGGTAACGATCTGCAGCAATACAATCCTAAAGAATTTGCTTTCGATCTGGGTTATTCCAGAAAGTTAACAAAGAAACTATCTTTGGGTATTGCCATCAGGTATATTAATTCAAACCTTGCAAGTGGTAATTTTGGCGGTCAAAATTATAAAGCAGGTTCATCTGTTGCCGGTGATTTACATTTATATCATCATGGTGCAAAAGAAAATGGGCAGGGGTTAAACTGGGGTTTAACATTAAGTAACCTGGGTTCTAAAATCTCTTACTCAAGTGATGCTAATCAAAAAGATTATATTCCTGCAAATCTTGGTATAGGTTTGGCTTATACAAAAGTATTTGACGAGTCTAATAAAATTACATTTGCCTTGGATTTAAATAAACTACTGGTTCCAACACCTCCGATATTAACCGGTGCAAATCCTGCTGCTGATTCAGCTGCTTTGGTAAAATACCGTAACCGTAGCGTTATCAGCAGCTGGACTAAATCTTTTGGTGATGGCGGCGGATTAAATGAAGAAATTCAGGAAGTTAACATTGCCGTTGGTGCCGAATACTGGTATAACAATCAGTTTGGTTTCAGGGCTGGTTATTTCTACGAAAATCCAAACAAGGGTAACAGAAAATATTTTACAGTAGGAGCAGGTATTAAATACAATGTTGCTGCCTTAAACTTCTCTTATGTTTTTCCAACCGGAAGTGGTACAAGCCGTATTCCATTATCTAATACTTATCGTTTTGGTTTAGTTTTTGATATGGGTGGAGCAAAATAATTAAATTCTTTTCTTGTAAAAAAAGCGTCAAGCCTAAGGCCTGACGCTTTTTTTAGTTTTTAGAATCAATCAAAATGCGGATATTTACATAATAAAATAAGCGATGTCATATAGAATTGGGTCAGGGGTTGATTATCATCAGTTGGTTGCCGGAAGAGATTTGTGGATTGGCGGAGTAAAGATTCCGCATACAAAAGGCGCTTTGGGCCATAGTGATGCAGACGTTTTATTACATGCTGTTTGCGATGCAATGCTTGGTGCTTTGGCACTTGGTGATATTGGATTTCATTTTCCGGATACAGACAACTCATATAAAAATATTGACAGTAAAATTTTATTAAAAAAATGTGCTGAGCTTATTGATGAAAAAGGTTATAAGGTAATTAATATCGATAGCACGCTATGTCTGCAATCTCCTAAAATAAAATCATATGTTCCTCAAATGCAGCAAACTATTGCAGGCATAGTACATGTTACAGTTGCAGATGTTTCAGTTAAAGCAACTACAACGGAACAAATGGGCTTTATTGGCCGCGAAGAAGGATTAAAAGCATACGCAACTGTTTTGCTTGGGTTAAAATAAACTAATTAACTTTTTTGAAAAAATATTTACTTACAACCTGCTTTTTTATCAGTTTTGTTTTTGTTTTCGCACAAAAACAAGCTAATATCTGGTATTTTGGTAACAAGGTTGGGCTTGATTTTAACCAGACCCCACCACAACCATTAAATAACGGTACTGCAAATTCTATAGAAGGGTCATCAACTATTTCGGATAATAACGGCAGATTGCTTTTTTATACCAACGGCAGTGTTATCAATAACAG
>JAYSTT010000748.1:0-11132 GCA_043719495.1 Ferruginibacter sp.
CTTCCAAAAATCTTTTTTGTCTTGTTTATCGGATAATACATTGTCAATTATTGTTTGGGCATAACAGGCATCAATGCCTTTTTTTGTAAGTTGTGTAATGATATCTTCCTCTGCCGTTCCTTTTTGCAAAAGTTCTTTTACAGTTTGGTGTAATTCATCAATCTCTTGGTTTATAATTTCTGTCATAATAAAAAATAATTATTATGGTTGTATTAACAGGTTCATATATTATTATGGTTTTGTTTTTTTTGTCTGTAAACAGGGGTCGTTACTGCTTCACTTCAAAATTATATTTACCCGAACCCACTTTTAAAATAACAGCGCCATCTGCAGTACCGGCCAGGCTGATATCTTTTATTAATGACAGGGCTATGCCATTTTCTGTTATCGCATCTGCAGCAGAAGCTGGTAAATAAATTGTTGCAGTACTGTTTGGTGGAATTTCTATATCAAATAAAATTTTACCGGTTAGTATTTTCCATGCACTGCTTAAAGTGCCATAATTTGTTTGCAGGCTAGCCGATACATATTTAAAATTTCCGCCAACATGAGGTTTTATTTTGATGTGCTTATAACCGGGTTCATCTTCATCAGTATCCAGACCCGCCATTACCCGGTACATCCAATCCCCAATGGCACCGTACGAATAGTGGTTGAAAGAATTCATAGATGGCACCTGAAAGGTACTGTCGGGTTTTATGCCATCCCATCTTTCCCAAATAGTAGTAGCGCCCATTTTTACAGGGTATAACCACGATGGATAAGTTTCCTGCAACAATAATGAATAAGCTATATCACTATAACCAAACCTGCTTAAAACATGGCACAGATAAGGGGTTCCTAAAAAACCTGTTGTTAAATGATTGCCGTAACTCCTGATATTTTCTGCTAATTTTTCTGCTGCAGGTTTTTGAAGGGCCTGTGGCAGCATATCAAAATGAAGCGCCAGAACATAGGCCGTTTGGGTGCCCGAAACTAAATTGCCATTGGGTGTTACATATTCATTTACAAATGCAATTTTAATTTTTTGTAAGAGACCTTTGTAATAATCCGCATCTGCTGTTTTGCCAAGCACGGTAGCAGTGTTAATTAATATTTGTGTAGAATGCGCAAAGAAACATTGTGCAATTAAATACTTGTCAGTAACCGCACTACGGCCATCATTGTCATCAAAGGGCCGGTAAAATAGCCAATCACCAAAATGAAAACCGGTGTTCCATAAATTATTTTTACTTGCCTTTTCCATATAGCCTACCCATGCTTTCATACTGCTGTACTGCTCTTCTAAAATTCTTTTATCGCCGTAGGCCAAATACACATTCCACGGAATAATTGTAGCCACATCTGCCCAGCCGGCAGAGCCCCCGGCATTTGGCCCCAATACATTAGGTACTACAAATGGCACACTGCCATTAGGTTGCTGGTCCAATGCAACATCTTTCATCCATTTAGCAAAAAAATTATTTACACCAAAATTAAATGCAGCAGTACGGGAAAATACCTGTGCATCACCCGTCCAGCCAAGGCGCTCATCCCGTTGCGGACAATCTGTTGGCACATCTAAAAAATTACCTCTTTGTCCCCATTGTATATTATGTTGCAATTGATTAATAAGTGAATTTGAGGAAGTAAAAGTTCCCGTTGGTTGCATAGCGGAGTATAAGGCTACAGCACTGATGTTTTCGGGTATTAATTCACCGGAATATCCTTCTATTTTTATATAACGAAAACCCTGGAAAGTAAAATGGGGTTCAAAAAATTCCTCTCCACTGCCTTTTAAAATAAAAGTATTTTGTTGTTTGGCTGCACGCAGGTTGTCTGTATAAAAATTACCGGCTTTATCCAGTACCTCGCTATGAAACAGATTAATTGTATCCCCACGGTTCCCTTTTATTTTTAATGTTGCCCAGCCTACCAGGTTTTGCCCAAAGTCGGCTACCAATTCGCCTTTTGGGGTTTTAAAAATTTTAATGGGTTTAAATATCTCCTGTTTTTTTATGGGTTCATTATAAGTTGCAATTAAAACTGCTTTATCAGCTGCTATTGTTTTTACAGCACTCCAATTATTGTCATTGTACATTGCGGTGCTCCAACCAATTTTCTCTTCCCTGGCATCATATATTTCACCATGATAAATTTCAGCACTACGGATGGCACCGGTTGCAGATTTCCAGCTTTCATCAGAATTTATAGTTTGTATAGTACCATCGCTGTATTCAATTTCCAGCTGAAATAAAACAGCTAATTTTTTTCCATAAATATTTTTATTGTCACCCCAAGCTAAATACCCACGGTACCATCCGTTAGCTGCCACAATACCTGCCGCATTTGCACCATTTTTTAAAAGATTTGTTACATCATACACCTGGTATTGCAGTCGATTATTATAACTCGTCCAGCCGGGGGTTAAATAATAGTCGCCAACACGTTTACCATTAATTTGTGCCTCATACATACCATGTGAAGTAATATAAGCGTACGCCGATTTAATTTTTTTATTTACATCAAATGGTTTTCTGAAATATTGTGCAGGCCGGTTAATACTGTCTTCTTCAAAGCCTGCCTGCAGCCATTTTGCCTTCCAGTCAGCAGCATTAAGCAGGCCCATTTTAAAAAAAGCAGCATTGCTCCATAAAGATGCTTTACCATTATTATCCCAAACTTTAATTTGCCAACTATAATTTTTGCCCGATTGTAATGCAGTGCCTGCATATGGTAACATTACAGATTGAGCCGAAGCTACTTTACCACTGCTCCACACTGCAGTATTTTTTTGGAGCACTTTAATTTCAAAAGCAGTTTGCTGAACATTTCTTTTACTACCTTTTAACTGCCAGCTAAAACGGGGTTGTAAAATATCTATACTAATTGGGTTAACCTGGTTTTCGGTAAGCAGGTTGTTTACCGAAACCTGTGCAGGCAAAAAATTAAAAAAAACGAATAAACAGTTAAGCGTAATGAAGATCTTTTTCATGTGCAGCAATTTATTTTGGCTTTTGAAAATTTGTAAGGGTTATTTTGGCAGAAAAATTATCCTTAAATGTAAGGACTTTTAAAATATAAAAGAAGAAAGAAAAATGTTTACACCTTTGGCAAAAATTACCCTGTACAAATTGGGTTATTAATAAAATTTTAAACTGATATTCAAAACTCAGCACTTTCTTAAATTTTTGTAATGAAGAAATTAAACAGCATGGCGTAAAAAGTTTTAATCCGACAACAATACTGCTTAGATAAAGGTTGAAAAGAATTAATACAATTGAACGCAGCCATTCGTTCTTAAGGATAAACGCTGCCACTGCTGTTCCGTCAATGTTCAACTGCCTGTAAGCAAAACCTCACCCCAACCTCCCGAAAAATCGGGACAGGCTCTCTCCAAAAGAGAGGGAACTCGTATGGGCAGTTTTAAAATAAAAAATTTCTGGATTGATCTTCGCTTTAATCTTCTACTTTTCCCTTCCCTTCGGGGAAGATAGGAGGGGCTTTCTGCCATTTTTGCACTTTCCCCCCTTCGGCACAATCATTGACTATTTCCTATAAACTCAATAAATTTTTACAACATGGGAAAGATAATAGGAATTGACTTAGGCACCACCAACAGTTGCGTATCTGTAATGGAAGGCAACGAGCCGGTGGTAATTGCCAACGAAGAAGGCCGCCGTACCACCCCGTCGGTAGTGGCTTTTTTAAAAAATGGCGAACGTAAAGTAGGTGATCCTGCCAAGCGCCAGGCCATTACCAACTCGGTAAACACCATTAGCAGCGTAAAGCGTTTTATGGGCCGCCGTTTTGACGAAGTAACAGAAGAAATAAGCCACTGGAGCTACAAAGTAGTAAAAGGCGACAATAATACAGTGCGTATTGACATAGATGGCAGGTTATACACCCCACAGGAAATAAGTGCCATGGTTTTGCAAAAAATGAAAAAAACTGCCGAAGATTATTTGGGCCACGAAGTTACAGAAGCGGTAATTACCGTGCCTGCCTATTTTAATGATGCACAAAGGCAAGCAACTAAAGAAGCTGGCGAAATTGCAGGCCTTACCGTAAAAAGAATTGTAAACGAACCCACCGCCGCAGCCCTTGCTTTTGGTTTAGATAAAGGCGGTAAAGACCAAAAAATAGCCGTGTTTGATTTAGGTGGTGGAACTTTTGATATTAGTGTTTTAGAATTAGGCGATGGTGTTTTTGAAGTAAAAAGCACTAACGGCGATACACACCTTGGCGGCGATGATTTTGATAAAGTAATTATGGATTGGCTGGCCGATGAATTTAAAGCCGACGAAGCCATTGACCTGCGTAAAGACCCAATGGCTTTGCAACGTTTAAAAGAAGCATCTGAAAAAGCTAAGGTAGAATTATCATCTTCTACCGAAACAGAAATTAACCTGCCGTATGTAACAGCAGTTGATGGTGTACCTAAACACTTGGTAAAAAAACTTACCCGTGCAAAATTTGAAGCATTAGCCGATAAATTATTTGAGCGTTGCTTAAAACCATGCGAAGCAGCATTGAAAGATGCCGGGATGAATACTTCACAAATTGATGAAATTATTATGGTAGGTGGCAGCAGCCGCATACCAAAAGTATTGGAACTGGTAGAAAAATTCTTTGGTAAAAAACCTAACCGTGGTGTTAACCCCGATGAAGTGGTTGCAGTTGGTGCAGCTATACAAGGTGGTGTTATGACCGGCGAAATTAAAGATGTGTTATTGCTTGACGTTACACCTTTAAGCCTTGGTATAGAAACCATGGGTGGCGTTATGACCAGGTTAATTGACAGCAACACCACCATACCCACAAAAAAATCGGAAACATTTAGTACCGCCAGCGATAACCAGCCCGGTGTGCAAATACATGTGTTGCAGGGCGAACGCCCCATGAGCAACCAAAACAAAAGCTTGGGTACGTTTAATTTAGATGGCATACCGCCTGCGCCGAGAGGTGTACCGCAGGTAGAAGTAATTTTTGATATTGATGCCAACGGAATTTTGCATGTAACGGCTAAGGACAAAGGCACTGGTAAAGAACAAAAAATTACCATACAGGGCGGCAGCGGCTTAAGCAAAGAAGAAGTAGAAAAAATGAAGAACGAAGCTAAAGCCAACGAAGCCACCGATAAAGTAGAAAAAGAAAAAGTAGAAAAAATAAACGGCGCCGACAGCTTGATTTTTCAAACAGAAAAACAATTGAAGGAGTATGGCGAAAAAATACCTGCTGATAAAAAAGCACCTATTGAAGCCGCTTTAGAAAAATTAAAAGCTGCACACAAAACCGCCGACCTTACACAAATTGATGCCGCCATGGCCGAAATGAATACAGCATGGACAGCAGCGAGTGAAGATATGTATAAGGCTACGCAGGATGGGGCAGGTGCTAACGCAGGTAGTCAACCCGGCCCTGATACAGGCGGTGAACCACAGCAACAAAGTGGAGAGAGTAAGGTGGAGGATGTGCCTTTTGAGGAGGTGAAGTAAAGGATATAAATTTATGGGCCGCAACGAAAGTTGCGGTTTTTTTTGAGCCGGGCTTTTAAAACTTTTCTCAAAGCGATAAAATAAATTTTTTATGAACGAACTTACTTACATTTTAGGAGCTGGAGCAAGTTATCAATCTATACCAGTTGTAAAAACATTTGCAAAACGGTTTAGAGATTTTAATGACATAGTACTTTATCGGTTTTCTAATTCGGGTAATACCTACTTGGGTAACGCATATAGTTTTGGCCAAACTTTGGTTAAAGCTTTTGAAACTCACCAATCATTTGATACTTATTTCAAAAAATTATTTCATAATAATAATTTATCTGAAATTAAAGAGGCAAAAGAAATCTTGAACCTGTATTTTTATTGGGAGCATTTATCAGAAACCAAATCCAAGCCAACTACGCCAATTGATGATTTGCCTTTTTGGAAAGAGTCAAAACTTGATAAACGATATGATGCATTAATTGCAGGGTTATTACAACCTGTAAGTGGAAAATTGAAGGTATTTTGTAAAACAAATTTTATTACATGGAACTATGATTTGAATTTATTTAGTAGTTTAAAAAACTATTTTAAACCGGAAAGTACAGTTAAAGAATTTCTTGATGATATAACTGATAAGAAAAACAAAAATCTCTGGAAAATTGATGATCAAATTGAGGTTATAAACATGAATGGCTTTTTTTACTCTTCTAAATTTGATGAATTTATTAATTTACCCGACTACGAATTACCTGACTTCAATACTAATGGTTTAGACAGATTTCGAGAGCAATTTGATGATAAATTTTGTGAAAGTGCATTAAAATCTGATGCTGAAAAAATAAAATTTGCATGGGAAAATGGGTTTGATATTTCAAAAATTGCAAAATCAAAAATATATGATTCTAAAAATGTAGTAATTATTGGATATACTTTCCCACTTTACAATAGATTAAGTGATTTGAATTATATAGATAAAGACTCAAGCGATTACTATTTTAATCAAAGTAAAAAAATTACTATTCAAGATCCCAACGCTGAAAATATAGCAAGTACTTTGATAGAGTTTTTGGAAAAGCCAGATAGTTACCGTAATCTGATTAATATAAAACCAGATTGTGATTATTTCTACATTCCTTCAAATATATTTGGCGCAAAAGAATTCAATAAAGGTGGTTATGAAACAATTCTAATTAATAGTTAAGTTCTCCGCCGTCGTTTGGTTTTTAACCAACGACGTATTCTTCGCCGCCGCCGGTATCGCTCCAATCTTCGCCGTCGTTTGGTTTTCAACCAACGACGTATTCTCTTCGATAAATAAAAACTACATGTGCATATAAATAATTTGCTTTATTGAAGCCTTCACTTTTCTAATGCCACCCTTTCAGGGTTATTACTTTTACAAACTTTTTTTGCTATAGTAATGTCAGCCTTTCAGGCTTGGTTTCCCCGCCGCAGGTATAGCTCTCCTCCGTCGTTTGGTTTTTAACCAACGACGTATTCTCTTCGATAAATAAAAATTACATGTAATTGCATATAAATGATTTGCTTTATTGAAACCTTCAATTTTCTAATGCCACCCTTTCAGGGTTATTACTTTTGCAAACTTTTTTTGCTATAGTAATGTCAGCCTTTCAGGCTTATGCCTTTGTTTGTAGAACGAAGCCCGCCACAACGTCGTTGCTGGTATGCAGCATTGGTAATTGTGCGTAAGCCTACCAACAATACAGCTTGGTGCTGCAAAAAAACAAAACAGTTCGAAACCCTCTGCTGGCGTTAGTTTATAAATATTCACTACCTTAGTTATATAAACCCTAAAACATGAATAAATTATTCTTTGCCTGCCTTTTGTTTTTTTCTGCCATTGTATCAGCACAAACAGCACCAGCAGTTCCAGCACTTCCTTCCACTAAAGAAGAATTCATTAACTCTGAAAAAGATTTGCTTACTGTAGTAAAATGGCTGGAGAATACAGTGCTTGGCACAGAAACCGTCAACAGGAAATTATTGAATGCATGGACAATGGCATGGCTAACCAACAGCCCCACTGTTACCATTTCCGTAGGATCATCTATACTAAAGCTGTTTAATAAAAATCCTGATTTAATGATGGTTTATATGGGTTGTTATGCCCGCTATTGCCTTGAAAATAATTACAGCAAGGATGAATTAAAAAGTAATATTGCCGGAATAAAAGCAGCCATTATTTGTTATAACCTTGGTGGCGAAGCAAAAAAAGATAAAGCACTTGCAAAGGTTATTGAAAAAGACAGCGAAGGCAAACTGGAAGAATGGGTCAGTGATGCCATGAAAGCAAAATAAAAATTCCCAACTGACGCAAGTCTTCCGATAGGATGACTTGATGCCCCTTAATTCTTCCGCCGGCGTGGGTATTTCGCTTCCATCTTTGTCGGCAGTTGTTTTAATTTATAAACTCCTGTAGAAAAAAGTTAACTCCTCCTTATTATTTAAAAACAAGCCGTTGAGAGATTGCCGTACAGGATAATTAAATATATTGTATTGATAAGTGTATGACGCATTTACAAGTGGGATTGAAAGACCGTTTATAGGATTGATATCCCAATTTTTTATGCTGGTGTAATTGCCCAAAGAAGCCATGGGGCCTTCAATTGGCTCGGGGCCACGTATTATATATTTATAAAAAGGTTTAAAGCGGCGCAGAGGGTTTAGCTTAGTATCGTAAGTGATAAAAGATTCAAACCGTAAACCACCGTTGTCATTATATGTTCGGCTTCGTATAATATTTTCATTGTCATCCAGCTGCAGGGTGTCCAGCTGATCATACAGGCGGGTATGCAGCCTGGCATAAATGCGGTTATAACCATAGCTGTAGATATTAACCGTGGTGTCTTTCTGGTGCTGACCCGAAACTTCAACAGCATACACGGTTGAATCTTTAGCAAGTTTATAGGCAGTATAAAAATAATGGGTTACGGTAGTGTCTTTACGGCCCGATGGATATTTAGAATCGTCAAAAACACTGTACAGTTGATAAGGCAGGGTATCTGCACCGTTATAATAAAAATTTAACTGGTAGGTAAAAGTGTGCATCGTCAGGTTACCGGTATTCACATAACAGCTGTCGTATTTAATAGAGGTGAGCCTTTTTGGACCATCATAATTAAATTTTTGAATAATACTAAAGGTATCCAGCCCGTTTCGGTAAATGAGCAGGTATTTTATTTTGTCGATATAAGTACTGTCTGGTGGTGGTGGTATAATTACTGGCGGTGGTGCATCAAAATGGAGCTCCTTTTGGCAGGCTGTTGCTGCAGCCAGTGCAATGAAGCATATTGCAATATGTAAGGCTGTATATTTCACCCCTCTTGCTTTTAACAAAAATAGCTTTTTTAATAATCCGGTACTATTTTAGATTTAGCCTTTATTGGTAGAACGAAGCACACCGCAACGCCGTAGTTGGTATGCAGCATTTGCAATTGTGCGTAAGCGTACCAACAACACAGCCTGGTGCTGCATAAAAAAAACTTAGCACTTAGGAAGAAATTAGTTACAGCCTTTGCCCCAATGTTGTTGGTACGCCAACACTCGTTTCTCTTGCTTCGATATCAACACACACATTTACAGAAAAAAAGGTAAATTTGATTATTAAATTAAAACATTATGACTACAGTAGCCATCCGTAAGAAATTAGTTGATTATTTGCAGGTAGCAGAGGATAAAAAAGTAAAGGCTGTATATGCACTTTTAGAAGATGACATGAAACACGGGGAACGTATAAGTATCACTCAATATAATAAAGAAATAGACGCAGCTATGGAGGAAGTAAAACGTGGAGAGGTTTACAGCCACGGGCAGGTTGTTAAGCTGTCAAAAAAGTGGTAATGGAAAAAAGAAAAATAACCTGGACCAGGCAGGCTTTTAAACAATTTAATGCTGCTATTAAATTTATTAGAAAAGATTCTGAACAAAATGCTGATAAAGTAAAAGAAGCCCTCCTTGATAAAATTTACGAGTTGTCAGATGATAGAATAATTCACCGTAAAGACCCGTATAAAAAAAATAATGACGGTAGCTATCTTTATTTTGAATTAATACACTATCGTATTGTTTATTACAAAACTCCCAGAGAAGTATTTATTATACGAATACGCCATACCAATATGGAACCTAAAAAATATTAGTAAATCTTTTCGTCGCCGCCGGTATCGCTCCAATCTTCGCCGTCGTCTGGTTTTTAACCAACGACGTATTCTCTTCGATAAATAAAAACTACATGCGCATATAAATGATTTGTTTTACTGATGCTTTCAATTTTCTAATGCCACCCTTTCAGGGTTATTACTTTTGCAAACTTTTTTTGCTATAGTAATGTCAGTCTTTCAGGCTTGGTGTTGCAGTAATACCAAAGAGGTGAAATTAATATAGCTTTGATAAATTATTTTATTCAAAACCCCGAGGGGTAATATTTTTCTTCGCAGCCGTCTTATCACATTTACCAGTAAATAAGTTTGGAAGAAATAAATTCGCAAATGATTACTTCTTTATCAGATTCAATAAGCACAATGGTATATTTCTTTTTGTAAGGGATACATTTATAACCTAAAATTACTCTTTCAGGTTCTCTGCAAATTGAAAATGATTTTCTTTCGTCAGCAAGTTTTAAGAATGCATCATAGACATCATCTGTAAATTTATCAGCAGTTGCAATCATGCCTTTTGATTCTATAAACCAGGCAATAGCAGCAATATTATCGGCAGCAGTTTGTTTTACAATTATTTTGCGACGGCCCATTTTCTAATCATTTTTTTGCTGTGTGTACGGGCTTCTTCAACTGAAAATGTTTTTTCGGGTTTAGTTTTTAATGCCGCCTTTTTCAGTAATTCCTGATAGTTTTTTTGAGGAATTAAAATGTATTTTTTTTTATCAATTAAAATTTCTGTCATGTTAAAAATTTTGTCACTCAAATTTACATAAAATAATGGCAACATCAATATTACTTCACCAACTGGCAAGTGTTTCGATAAGATCACATTATGCCTATTAAATCTTCGCCGCCGCCGGTATCGCTTCAATCTCCGCCGTCGTCTGGTTTTTAACCAACGACGTATTCTCTTCGATAAATAAAAACTACATATACATATAAATGGTTTGCTTTATTGAAGCCTTCAATTTTCTAATGCCACCCCTTCAGGGTTATTACTTTTGCAAACTTTTTTTGCTATAATAATGTCAGCCTTTCGGGCTTGGTATTGTATAATCCCGAAGGGATGAAATTAATATAGCAGCAATAAATTTATTTGATAAAAACCCCGAAGGAGTTATATTTTTTTTATCATTTGTTGATATCCCAATGCCTGCCAACAACGGTATTGCAGAAACCTTGTGTAAAGTTATATGGGCTAAAAAATTCTTTCCCATTTTTTTCCGGAACAAAAGCCAAGGCTTAAATTTGTTATAACCTTATACCAATAATTAAACTCACTTTTTATTCAATAATTTTAAATAGTTTTATTTTGCTTAACCACCACATTAAAAGTATGAAGAGAGAAGGCTTTAATTTAAAAAAAGGGTTTATGTTTTTTCATATAGCTAGTGGAGTTCTGGCGGCATGCACTATTTTAATTTTTATGCTGAGCGGAAAATATTCCTGGGGGTATAAATTATTTTTAGGGTTTTATATT
>JAYSTT010000749.1:0-1906 GCA_043719495.1 Ferruginibacter sp.
GCACGATTTTTTAACACCCATCCCGGTTCATGAACTAAATGATGATAAAGGATATACCGACGGCCAACTGGCAAAGCATATTGCTATTTATGAAAATGAAATACCCGACGTAACCAATGCCGATATTGTTTTAGTTGGCGTAAATGAAACAAGGGGAAGTGGTGCTTTTGACAATACAATAAGTGCAGCCGATGCTGTGCGTAAACAATTGTACCAACTACATTACTGGCATACCGATGTTATTATTGCCGACATTGGAAATATAAAAACCGGTGCCACTTTAAATGATAGTTACGCCGCTGTAAAAACGGTGCTGGCCGAATTGTTACGCAAAAATAAAACGGTGGTGATACTTGGAGGATCGCACGATATTACACTGGCGCAATATTTTGCTTACAAAGAAATACAACAGGTGATAGAAGCAACCTGCATTGATGCTACCATAAACCTGAAAGGCGAAAATCCATTGCGCAGCGAAAATTTTTTATTAGAAATGCTAACCGGCGAACCCAACCTGGTAAAGCATTATAACCATATTGGTTTTCAAAGTTACTTTGTACATCCCCGTATGCTGGAAACGATGGACAAACTGCGTTTTGATTGTTACCGTGTTGGCACCGCACGTGAAAATTTAGAAGAGATGGAACCGGTAATCCGCAACACTAATTTATTAAGCTTTGATATTAGTGCCATTAAATATAGCGACTCGCCGGCCAGCAGCGAAAGCCCCAATGGGTTTAGCGGAGAAGAAGCCTGCATATTGGCAAGGTTTGCCGGACTGAGTGATAAAGTAAACAGTTTTGGTATTTATGGATACCTGCCACAGCAGGATGACAAGGAACTGACGGCAAAACAGATATCTCAAATGCTTTGGTATTTTATTGATGGCAAAAACCGAAGTAAACAGGAAGCTTCCATTGAAGACCGGGATTATTTTAATGAATACCACAGCAGTTTTACAGAAGTAGATTCTGTTTTTCTGCAAAGTAAAAAAACCGGCCGCTGGTGGATGCAGTTACCCAACAAAAAATTTATACCCTGCAGTTATAACGATTATGTGATGGCCAGCCGTAATGAGATACCGGAAAGATGGTTGAGGGCGCAGGAAAGAGAGTAGGAAGTTTTGGGTTTGGGGTTATGGGTTTTGTGTTTCTTTAATCACCAGCTTTTGCAGTTATCAAATCTCTCTTTATTTAAAGCTGTATTAAACAAGTTTTTTTGCCTTTTCAATTTGTTCATCACTTCCCATTACAATTAACCGGTCGCCGGGTTTTATTTGATAAGCAGAATCGGGGTTAACGGTATAATGATTGCCATCAGTCTTTATACCGAGTATGGTGCAGTTTGTGTTACTCCACATATTTAATTCGCCCAAAGAAATGTTTTTATTGCTCTGTATTTCTGCCACCCGGAATTCATCTGTGCTTTGTGTGCTCATAATAGACAGCATTTCCACCACATCAGGCAGCATCACCAGTGTAGCCATGTGTGCACCACCAATTTTATCAGGCATTATTACATTATCGGCCCCGGCAATTTTTAGTTTTTTTACAGATGAATCCTGCGATGCCCGGCTGATTATTTTAATGGCCGGATTAAGTTGTTTTGCAGTAAGTACCACAAATACATTATCGGCATCTACCGGCAAAGTAATAATGAGCGCCCTGGCATTTTTTATTCCTGCTTCCAGCAACACCTCATCTTTAGTAGCATCTCCCTTCATAAAATATTTTACCTCAAAATCAAGATCTGTTTCCTTTTCATTCTTTTCTTCCAGCACTACAAAAGGTATGTTGTTATTGAATAAAACCTGGGCACTTTCTTTACCATTGCGGCCAAAGCCACAAATAATTACGTGTTGCTTTAGTTGTTGAATACTGTTTTCCATTTTAATCTGTTTATACAG
>JAYSTT010000750.1:0-1905 GCA_043719495.1 Ferruginibacter sp.
AACCCAAGTTGGTTTCCACATCTTTTACTTCTACATTATCTACAAAATCGGCATAAAAAGGATGAACAGTGGTAAATATATAGCTACCTGGTTTTATATTCTTTAAACTAAAGCTTCCATCTGCAGCAGTACGGGTAAATCTATATAAAATAGAATCTTTAGTAGTTAGTAATGCTATAACAGCATTTTTTACAGGCTTCTTTTCAGTTGTATCATTTAAAATACCAGACACAGAAATATTTTGACTCAGGGTAATTGTGGCAATACAAAACATTGCAATACACAATGCATACAGTTTGTACATAAGTAGGGGTTTGGTTTTGTTTTTATGGCTAAAACTAAATTATTAGTTAAAAGTAAATTAATAAATATGAAATCTTTAATTACAATTCATAAATTTACGTTAAAGCAAAAATCGGCTTTGCAATGATTCACCAACAACCAATTTCCATAAATGGCAACTTCACAATCATCAGCGGTAAAAAATAAAACAATAAAAAAAGAGGAAAAAATACTTAAGTATGAAGAACAACATTTTGTTGATAGTACTAAACCGGTATGGAACTATTCGCTATTTAATGATGAAGACATAAATAATTATCAACAGGGAACTTTATACAATGCCTATTTAAAATTTGGCAGCCACTTCATTAAAGTATTAAACACTGATGGATTTTATTTTGCAGTTTGGGCACCTAATGCAACTGCTGTAAGTGTTACAGGAGATTTTAATGGATGGAATCCGGTAGCCCATAATTTATTTGTAAGAAAAGACAGCTCTGGAATATGGGAAGGATTTATTCCTCATTTTAAAAAAGGCCAGGCTTATAAATACCATATCATAGGATATAAAGGCGTTCAGGTAGATAAAGGTGATCCGTATGCAAATTACTGGGAAGTAAGGCCCAATACAGCATCCATTGCCTGGAATACAGACAATAAATGGAAAGATGAAGCATGGATGAAAAAAAGAAAAAAGAATAATTCGTTAAGTGCTGCATGGAGTGTGTATGAAGTTAACCTTGCCAGTTGGATGAGGCCGGTAAAAAATAATGAAGAAAGTTTAAACAGCTATGAACAAATTACCGAACGACTGGTGCCTTATGTAAAAGAAATGGGTTTTACACATGTGGAGTTAATGCCGGTAATGGAACATCCATTTGATGGCAGCTGGGGTTACCAGGGTACCGGGTATTTTGCACCTACTTCACGTTTTGGTACCCCCGAAGATTTTATGGCCATGATTGATGCCTTTCATCAAAGCGATATTGGGGTAATATTAGACTGGGTGCCTTCGCATTTTCCTTACGATGCACATGGATTATTTATGTTTGATGGCACACATACCTATGAATATGCTGATATGCGTAAAGGCTTTCATCCGGACTGGAACAGTTATATTTTTAATTACAGCAGGGGCGAAGTAAAATCATTTTTAATCAGTGGGGCAAGATACTGGTTTGATAAATTTCATATTGATGGTATAAGAGTGGATGCGGTAAGTTCAATTCTTCGGTTGGATTATTCGAGAAAAAAAGGAGAGTGGGAACCTAATATTTATGGCAGCAACGGAAATTTAGAAGCCATTGAATTTGTAAAACATCTTAACGAAACCATTTACAGAGATTTTCCGGATGTGCAAACTATTGCCGAAGAAGCCACAGACTGGCCCAAAATAAGTAAGCCAACAACGGAAGGCGGCCTGGGCTTTGGTATGAAATGGATGATGGGCTGGATGCATGATACACTGGATTATTTTAAAATGGATCCGTTATTCAGAGGAGACAATCAAAATAAATTCAGTTTCAGCATGGCCTATTTTTATGATGAAAATTTTATGCTGCCTTTAAGCCATGATGAAGTGGTACATGGAAAAAGCCCCATGATTTATAAAATGCCCGGAGA
>JAYSTT010000076.1:0-1769 GCA_043719495.1 Ferruginibacter sp.
TTTGGGCGCAAGTGCTTTAATGCAGGGCCTGGCTGATGGTTATTTTGTTGTGCCTTACACATTGGGTAATTACCTGGCAGATGATATTGCTACCAAATCAATTCCAACCAATCATCCGGCATTTGAAGAGGCAGAAAAAAAAGTAAGTGACCGCATTAATACATTGGTAAGCATTAAAGGAAAACAGACTGTTGAAAGTTTTCACAAACGCCTGGGAAAAATAATGTGGGATAAATGCGGCATGGCCCGTAATGCACAGGGTTTGCAGGAAGCTATCACTGAAATTCAGGCATTAAAAAAAGAATTCTGGAGCGATGTTAAAATACCGGGCGATATAAATGAAATGAATCCCGAACTGGATAAAGCCGGCAGGGTAGCAGATTTTATAGAGCTTGGAGAGTTGATGTGTAAAGATGCGTTGGATAGAAATGAAAGCTGCGGTGGGCATTTCCGGGAAGAATCGCAGACAGAAGATGGCGAGGCAAAACGTGATGATGATAATTACAGTTTTGTATCGGCCTGGGAATATAAAGGCGAAAGCGACTGGCAATTGAATAAGGAACCTTTGAGTTTTGAGATTGTAAAACCAACGCAACGATCATACAAATAAGATGAAAGTAAGCGGATTCACTTTTGTAAAAAATGCGGTAAAGTATGGTTATCCTGTGGTAGAATCAATAAAATCTGTTTTACCAATTGTTGATGAAATGATTATTTGCCTGGGTGATTCGGAAGATGAAACAAATAAACTTATTGAATCAATTGGTTCTGACAAAATAAAAATTGTTCATTCGGTTTGGGATAACAATTTACGTGAAGGCGGCAAAGTATTGGCGGTGGAAACCGATAAAGCGATGGATGCCACAGCCGTTGATAGTGATTGGCTCTTTTACATACAGGCAGATGAAGTCCTGCACGAACAATATTACCCCGTGATATTGAGTGCCATGGAAAAATATAAAGAGGATAAAAATGTGGAAGGATTGTTATTCAACTACCATCATTTTTATGGCAGTTACAAATTTATTGGCGATGGCAGAAGATGGTATTCTAAAGAGATACGTGTTATCCGGAATGATAAAAAAATAAAAAGTTATTTAGATGCACAAGGATTTAGAAAAGATGGCAGAAAGTTAAATGTAAAACTGATTGATGCCTTCATCTATCATTACGGTTGGGTACGAAACCCGATTGAAATGCAAAATAAATATGCAGATTTTGGTAAATTATGGAATGCTGATGCTGCCTACGAAAACTGGGCCGAAGATTTAAAAAAGAAGTCTGCTCAGTTTGATTATTCAAATATTGATTCGGTAACTGTTTTTGAAGGTACACATCCGGCAGTGATGAAAGATTTAATAGGTAAAGAGAACTGGACATTTGATGTAGATGTAAAAAAGAAAAATTTTAAAAATACAAAGCACAGGCTCTTATATTTTTTATGGCGCAATTTAGGATGGCGGCCATTTGAATACAGTAATTATAATAGAATTTAATGGTTATTCTTTGATATTATTTACAAACCAGAAATTAAAAAACTGACAACCAACAATTCAACAATAGAACAATTTAACCGTTTATATGGAACATTACAGCATGAACCTCACACTGAAAGTGTGGAAACAAAAAAACAGTAAAGCGGGTGGTAGTTTTGAAACTTACCAGGTAAAAGATATTTCTTCTGAAATGTCTTTTCTGGAAATGTTTGATGTGCTGAACGAGCAGTTGATCACCGAAGGTAAAGACCCCATTGCTTTTGATCATGACTG
>JAYSTT010000751.1:0-4623 GCA_043719495.1 Ferruginibacter sp.
GCTGCCATTGTGTAATAAATAAGTCGGCATCGGTTTTCCATTTTTTTAATTCGGTTAGTTTTTGCTGGTTGGTATTGTTGGTTTTTATTAGTTGCTTAATGGGCAGTAGTATAAAAGATAACAGAGTAATTGATAACGCAAATATTAAGATAAGTGCAAAGGAATTTGGTATTAGTAATTGGAAATTAGGTAATACAAGTGCTGGTAATGTTTGCAAAATTAATACTGCAACAATACCCAAGCATAAAACACACCATTGCTTTAATTTAACTGCTTGTGTGTAAATACTCCAGGCGGCTATTGCTATCCCACCCAATGCAAAAAGGAAAAGGCAATTAATTAAATTGGCAAAATACGGGCTTAGTAAGTATAAAATAAATTGAGTAGCAAAATAAAGTACCGATGCATCTGCAGGAGTTATACCTAAAAAGCCTTTGGCATATTTACTTTTAAGTATTTTTTCGCAACCACCACCACTTACTGCGCCGCAAACCTGTTTTACAATTTGGTTTTGGTAGCCTAGTTCGGCACCTAATAAAACAATACTTATTATTAAACCAAGTAAGGATAGTAAGCCAAAGATTATTATTAATGGGTTTAATTGTTTTAGTGATGATGCTATGAATAAACCAAGCCCAATCAATATTACTGCTGTTGCAAAAATTTGGTTCTTAATGCCATTGGTTTTATAAATATTATTTTCCGGGTTTTGCCAATTTGTATCCTTTTCAGGGAAAATGGTAATGCCGCTCCAGTGTTGTGTAATTTCTTTTTGTTTATCCCACTCAGTAGCATTAGGTATTATGTGCATATACTCTTGCCCGGGCTGGCGTATATGTGCAAGCAATGGGTAATTAAACTCATGTATATAACTGGCATCGGCTTGCACAGCCTGATATTGCATATTGCCAGCATCTAAAAAATCTGTAACGGCAGTTATTGCAGGGTAATCGGGATGGGTGGTTATTTCTTGCCTGCAATATTTCGTATTGGGTTTATTGCCCAATTGCAATAGCCAGTTTTGGGTTATTTGCCAAAGTTCGGTAGCGGTATTTGTTTTAGTTGGGATCACATTAAAAACAAAAAAAGGTTATTGATTTTTTTTATTCGAAAGTAAATGTATATGTTTTTTATCATAAACGCATCCGTTTACGATAATTTTTTTTAAAAGTAAAACCTTGCATGTGAAATATTCAACGGTGTAAAATGAACAAAGAGGCTTATCTAAAAAAACTTGGCGCACATATAGCCAGTTTAAGGATAAGTAAAGGTATTTCTCAGGCAGAACTTGCCCGTTGTTGCGATAAAGACCCACAAAGCCTTAACCGGTTGGAGAAGGGCCGTATTAACCCCAGTATTATTTATTTAAAGGAAATTGCAGCTGAATTAGGTGTAGCAGTAAAAGATTTGATGGATTTTTAGATAGCAAAAACTATAAACGGTCTTCGTTCCAAATCCTCCAGCTTTCCTCTGCCTGTATCACCAGCATATCGTAACCGTTTTTAATTGCTGTCCTTTGCTGCTCCCCTTTTTGTAAAAACATAGTTTTTGCCGGGTTATATACTAAATCAAAAAGATAATGTTGCGAAGTTAAATACTGATAAGGAATTGCAGGGCATTCATCGGTATCAGGGAACGTGCCTAATGGTGTGGTATTTATAATGAGTGAATTTTTTTTAATTATTTTTTCTGTCAAATCTGCATAAGTTAAATGAACATCATCTTGTAATTTTCTGCTGACAATTTTAAAATTGATATTTAATTTATTCAGCACAAATTTTACTGCTTTGGCAGCACCGCCATTACCTAACAGTAAAGCATTGCTGTGATAATTTTTTAATTGCGGCAGAAGAGATTTTTCAAACCCGATTATATCTGTATTAAAGCCAATTAGTTTTTCCTTTACTATTTTAATACAGTTACAGGCACCTAATCCTGCAGGTAGATTTGCTGTATCAGCAAGAAATGATAGTACAGATTGTTTATAAGGTATAGTTACATTTAAACCACACAGGTTGGGGTTTTCAGTAAGAACCACCTTTAATTCCTCAATGGTTTTAATTGGAAAAATTTCGTAACTGCAATCGCTAATACCTTCCCTAATAAATTTTTGGGTAAAATATTTTTTTGAGAAGGAATGACCTAAAGGATATCCTATAACTCCATAACCCCTCATCAGGATTCTTTTTTATCTAAATATAAATTGAAAGTATCGCCACGTAAGCCAATACGCATAGTTTCTAAGGGTATTACTTCTGTAGGTGCAATGTTACCCAGATTTACATTGCAGCCAATTAATTCTAAAAAATACAGTTGTTGTGCTTTTTGCGGCGCTTCCCAAAGAATTTTTCCCTCAGGTATCTGAGTTAGTATTTCCTGTACCAAACCTTCCCTAACCTCGCCAGTACCGCGATAAATACCCACATTACCAGCTTCTCTTGCTTCGGCAATAACATAAGCAGAACCTGCTTCAAGCTCTGCTTTCATTAACTCAATCCATTTATAAGGAGGAATAATGTGTGCTGCATCTTTACTGCCCACTTCGCTTAATACAGTAAAATGTTTAGTCAATTTTTCAATATAGCCGCATTTTTCTGAATGGGGTATTGTTATAGATCCATCGCTAACTTCAACAAATGCAACACCAAATTCTTTACAAACATTTATATAATCGTCAAACTGATTTCTTATTAAAAATGCTTCAAATAAAGTACCCCCAAAATAAACAGGTATATCATATGAACGGTAAACTTCCAGTTTATCTTTTAAATTTGGTGTAACATAAGAAGTTCCAAATCCTAATTTCACCACATCCACATGCGGATGAGAAACGCTCATAAAATTTTTAGCTTCTTCAATACTTAACCCTTTATCCATTACCATAGTAATACCATGGTCACGTGGTTTTTTGTTTCTATCCGGAATTTGAGAAAGATTAAAATTCATATTGGTTGTTTTAAGTGGCGCAAAGGTAAAAACAAATAACCAATAGGCAATAAGCTAAGCAGATTGAATTAGCTGATAAAATAATACTATTTAGATTTTTTCTTTTTAAATCGTGCAATTACATCTACCACCTGCTGGCTTTGTAAAATAGAAGGATTTAATTCGATAAGTTTTTTTATAAGTTTGGGATTTTGCTGCATCCCATTTTCAAGTTGTAATATGGCTTCCTTTGATTTGCCCATTGCAAATAATATTGCAGTTTTATAAAAAAGAAAAATAATTTTACCATCAGTTTGCTCCAAAGCAAACCCTGCATATTCCAAAGCCTCGTCATACAGTTCGGCTTTATAAAGGCATTTAAGTAATTCCGTCCATCCGTTTAAATTTTTGGGGCGTACCCTTACCACATTACCAAAATAGGTAATTGCATCTTCCAATTTATCCATTTCCATAAAACATTGACCCATGGCAAGGTTATATTCGGGTTGCAGGCGATGCATACGTAAAGCAATTTCAAGGTTT
Source organism: Ferruginibacter sp. (assembly GCA_043719495.1). Taxonomy (GTDB): domain Bacteria; phylum Bacteroidota; class Bacteroidia; order Chitinophagales; family Chitinophagaceae; genus Ferruginibacter. The sequence continues at coordinate 3,469 of JAYSTT010000751.1, forward strand.
TTTACTGCACTGGTCCAATTACCTTCATTCATATAAGTGCAGGCAATTTTATAATGCAACTGACTGTCAGTATGATTTAAGTGTGCTGCTTTTTTATAATTAAATCGTGCCTGGGCAAAATTACCCATCTTATCATAACAATGACCAATAGCCTCGTAAATAACTTCTTCGGGCCTTGCCAGTTCTAAAACCTTTTCAAGTACTTCAATAGCTTCCCTGTATTTTCGAAGACGTAAAAAAGCATCTCCCATATTGCGCCATGCATAATCAAACTTATCATCTATAGCAACAGCATATTGGTAAGCATCAATTGCTTTTTCATATAATTTTAACCCCTGGTAAGATGCTGCAAGATTAAACCAGGCCAGTTCATTAAACGGAAAATCATCAATTATTTTTTGATGCAAACGTATGCTTTCTTCATTTCTGCCGGTAAAATCTGTCCAGAAACAAATTTTGTATAAAGCCTCTTCATTGTTGGGCTCCTGTTCCAAAATTGTTTTAAGGCAATCAAAAACTTTTTCAAAATTTTCATAATCATCATACACATCTGCAAGTTCAAACAACAAATCAAGTTTCTCCTCGCCGTCAAAATTATCAATAGCTGCCTCTAAAATAGCAGCTGCTTTTTCCTGCTGGTCCAAAGCCAGGTAAGCATCTGTTTTTAAGATATATAAATTTGTATCCTTACCATCTAATAATTCTGCCTGTTCTAAAATATGCAGTGCTTCTTTGTATCGCCTCAAGGCAATTAAAAGGTCTGCCTTTCGTAAAAGTAAAGCGGAGGAATAGGGGTATTGCCTTATAGCGTATACCGAAACTTCTAAAGCCTGGGATAATTCTTCTTTTTCATCAAAATAATCTATTAATCGTTCAAAGGAATCCTCCTCAATAAACGAGTTCGGTTTACCCGATTTGAGATTGTCATATTGCTGTAACAATTCTCTTAATTCCTCTCTGTCCTGGCGGTAAGGATATTTACTCATGTGGTATAAGTTGTTGTAAATTACCCCCTTTTAGAGAATTGCACAAGTTTTTGTAACTTTTTTTACACAAAAACGTTAAAGATGTGTAAAAAGAATGTATGAACGGCATACAAATACCAAAAAAAAATTAATATATTTGTACTATAAAAATTTACCCATGAATAAGATA
>JAYSTT010000752.1:0-1902 GCA_043719495.1 Ferruginibacter sp.
GATAAATCAAAAACAGCAGGCATTGGTTTAAAAAATATTCAAACCAGAATTAAATATCTTAAAGGCACTGTTGATTTTGATTCCGCACCCGGCAAGGGAACATTAGTGGCCATTCATGTGCCACTGTAATTAAAAACTATTTTTCCACATCATACTTTCTACAGGTTTATTAATTTGGCCGCTGTATTTTGCATTTTTCTTTTGGTTGTATTTAACTTCAATTTCCCCATCCACCGGAAAATAAATTAACTGGCCAATGGGCATGCCTTTGTAAACCCTTACAGGTTGCTTTACCGAAATTTCTAAAGTCCAGTTGCCGCAAAAACCTACATCACCTTTACCTGCAGTGGCATGTATATCAATACCCAGGCGGCCCGTGCTGGATTTACCTTCTAAAAAAGGAACATGGGCATGTGTTTCGGTATATTCTAAAGTAACACCCAAATAAAATTCATGTGGTTGCAATACAAAACCTTCATCAGGTATTTCAAAATGTACAATGGTATTATGTTTTTTGGCATCCAATTCTTTATCGGTGTACCGGGCCAAATCTTTTCCTAAATGCACATCATAACTGTTGCTACCCAAATCTTCCCTGTTGTAAGGCACAATTTTAATAGTGCCTTTTTCAATTTCTTCTAAAATCCTTGTGTCGCTTAAAATCATTTTTTATTTTTTTTGTTACCAGCTTTAATAATTCTATTAAACATTCTTGCGTCGCACTCCTGTACGGCATATCTTTATTCAACAATTAAAGCCGGGGCAGCAAAGCTAAATTCAACAATCTGCAATCAAAAATATAAAATCGTTTTATGCCGTTGGTTTATCAACAAAATATTAACGCTTTAACCAGGATAGGAGTTTGGCATATTGCCGAAACGGAAGATTTTTTTGCAGCAGTGCCATTACAAAAAGAAATTACGCATTGGCACAAACGGTTGCAACATATGGCAGGCAGGTTTTTATTAAAGGAGTTGTATCCCGGTTTTCCGCTGGCATTAATAAAAATTGCACATACCCGTAAACCGTTTTTAGAGGATGAAGCCTATCATTTTTCCATATCGCACTGCAGGGATTATGCTGCGGTATTAATTAGTAAAGGGTTTAGGGTGGGGGTAGATATAGAATTAGTAAATGAAAAAATAGACACAATCATTCCCAGGTTTTTAATAGCTGATGAAGTTGCATTAATGCCTGTTGCTGAAATAAATAAAGCTGCCACACTTTTTTGGAGTGTAAAGGAATCTGTTTATAAGTGGCAGGGTATTGGCAGAACAGATTTTAAAAAACACATCCGTATACAGAATTTTACCGGCAATTTAGATGAAGGCATGGTGAATTGTTTATTTAAAAATGACATTCACCTGCAGGTACACTATCTTTTTTTTAATGGCAATTTTTTAACCTGGGTTTTAAGTATGCATTGATGCAATTTTATTGTAAGGGTCCTGGTTAAGTAAAAATTTCATACTGTTGTACAGTTGCGGATAATTGGCTTTCATATCTGCTGGTTTTTCAAAAAATATTTCGGTACTCTCTGCCCAAAATTCCTGAAAGTTTTTTTCGGCATATTCAGAATATAAACCACCGGCAATGGTCTTTTCTGTTTGGTAGGCTTTATTTCCGTCACTGATAAAACCATCATATAAATCCCTGAAACTTTTATCTACATTTTCTTCAACAACAAATGTTTGATAATACAAGGCATGGGCCAATTCGTGTAATCCCACATTTTGGCCATCATCCGGTTTTGCATATCCTTCTAAAAAATGTTTCCACGATAGATTAATGGTATGGCCCGATACATTACCTTCCAAAAAACAAATAGTAGTCTGCACTCTCATAAATTCCTGGGGATAAATATGAATAAATTCAAAATTGGGCAGCAGGTATTTTTGTAAA
>JAYSTT010000077.1:0-4309 GCA_043719495.1 Ferruginibacter sp.
TATTGCACTAAGTTACACCCAAAAAACTAAAGGGTTTTCTCAGCAATGGTTTGGCAAAACCTTGCAGCAATTAATTTTTTAACTGATAATTAAACGAAAATTGATAAATAGGTAGAGAGTAATCAATTTCAGGCTGTTTAATATATTTATAATAGATGGCTTTTATGTTTACCAAATTATTTATCTCAATACCAAAGCCTGCAGAATAACCTGTATAAATACCATTGGTTTTAATATCTGGCAGAAACTCCTTAATTTGTTTTGGATTGGTATAAGTAAAATGATAACGGGCTGCCAACCAAAATACACCAACGTTTTTTGAATCATTACGCTCCCACGCCCCAGTTTGAAAATACAAACCCAATGTGCTAAAACTGTTTACAAAATTAACAGGTTTACCTGTTTGTGAGTTTGTAATTTGCCCAACCTTTATACCTGTTAAAACCCTTTCGCCAACATGATACAGCAAACCAGTTTTGGTAACCATTTCTGTTTTTTTAAAATATGCTACACCATCAATACTAATATTTATTAAACCGCTTAAAGGGTTAATAAATTGATTAACCAAATGGTCGTTGCTGTTTATTAGTTGCCCACCGCTATTTTGATTTTGAAAATTATTATTGCTTACGCCGCCATACAAAGAAAGTGGGATGGCAAACTTACCCGGCTCGCCAATAAATAAACGGATAAAACGGGCAGATGCATTTATTTGGCCATTATTCATTACATCTATAAAACCGGAAGTAAATATTTCAGGTTTGTATTCTTTAGGCTTAGTGCTATCGGATTTTAATGGATTATTATTTACAACATTTTGTGCTTTTACCTCATAAATAAAAAAAAATACAAAAAGGGATATTATCAGGATTGTAAACAATTTCATTTTTTTTGTTTAATCAAATAACATCATAACTATCTTATTTAAACTTATAAAATACCCCATACCTAAACCCAATGCCGGTGCCTTGTGAAACTAGATAACTAAGGTTACCGCTATGAACCGGCGTAGAAGTAGTGTACCTTAGGCCAAAGAGAAATCCAATTTTTTTTGAAAGATTAAAATTAAATTCATAGTCTAATAGCAATGAACTTGTAAAGTAACGGCCAAACTTCACTTCTTTTAAGTATGTTGTATTATAGGCTAAAACAACATTATTTTCATCATAATAATCCCTTGCCATAAGTGTACCCAGCCCAACGCCAACACCTAAACTGTGTTCCATGTTTTTTTTATGCATTATTAGTATAGGGAAAATAAAATTTAGGTTCGCATGCAGATCATTTACTTCTAAAATAGTATTGCCAGTGAGTACGTTTTTATAATACCCGGTTCTGTTTGCAACCGTTAATTCATAAATCATTCCTTTAGATTTAACTGTATCATATGTTTTATATCGTATGTTAATATCTTCTCCAAGCCTAACCACATTATTTAAACTACCCTGGCCCTCTCCATAAGTATATAAATTTGATAGTGCGTTGAGAGATAATTTATTTACTCTGTTTTGGGCAATTAAGCTGGTAGAGAAAAAAATAGCAATTGAAATTGTTAAGTATCGCATGTTTTTATTTTTTAAAGAGAGCATTTAATCCTAAATGCTCTCTTGAATTAAAATCATTTACCCTACAAATAAAGAAAAGGTAACCTGCAAATCCACGACGGATAAGAGTTTGGGTTAGGTTTTTTACATCTAATACAAATGTCCGGGCAAACTTTTGCCGCCCAGGAATATAATGCACCAAATACAGTTGCGCCAACTGCCCCACAAATTTGAGGATTAGGTACACCAAGTTTTTTACAAATACAAACTCCCATTATATATCCAATTAAAGCCCCAAACACATCTTTTTTTAAAACACACCAAAAACATCTAATATTAAATCTGCCTTGTGGCTCTGGTGTAGTTTCTGCAGGTGAGTAATAATTGTTCCAATAGAAGGCACTTTGTTTACATACCGAAACTGCTCCTTGAACAATATTTCTCTCTGTTTCCGGTAAATTTGCAATACCGTACGCATTTTCTAATTGGTTAATCTTTGCTGTAAATGCAGTGTAGTCTTGTAATGTCTCTGTCTGAGTCATTAGGGAATTTAAAAAATCTTTTGATGCTGCGCTGATTTTACCTTCTGATACTAATGCACTCAGGGCTGATTCATATGTTTGAAACCTGCTTTCACCTCCTCCACTTCCTTTACCACAAAACCAAATTTCTCCCCAAATCCCACCTTTTCCTGCTGGAAAAGCATTGTTATCATACAACTTTCCTGTATAATAAAACACATCATCTAAAAACGCATCCTGGGTTTTACCTGTAAAGTCGTAGGCATTGAGATAGTCTACAACCTGGTTGTGTTTTGCCCCTACATTTAAATCTGTTGTTTGCGTAAAGCCTATTGAAAACATCAGCAAGCCTGCAATAAAAAAAAGAATTATCTTTTTCATTGGTTAAAAAATTAAAAATTAAATAATTCACCAATACAGTAATTAAAGTCGCTGCTATGTGTTTTTGCCGACATTGGCGAATAAGTTTTGAGATGTTGCAGTTTAATCTTTTGCACTCGTGGCGTAAACTGTCTCATATTATACCTGCCACAACAAAACTCCAGTACCGGCAATTATTTATTAATACGAATTTGGAATAAATAATTCTGTTTTAGTATTTTTTATTCCAAAATAGAATAAAAAAATATTTAACATTTTTTTCATATAAAAACTTGCATAAATTAAATATGATGATTATATTTATTTAATCTTTACTTTAATTATAACTGTTATGATTACCCCAATGAATCAAAAAATTCGGTTAGCCCGTTTAGAAAAAGGATTATCTCAACAAAATGTGGCAGATATGCTTTTTATTGAACAGCCTTGCTATTGTAAAATAGAATGTGGCCACAGAGAGTTAAAAGTTATTGAGCTTTTAACCATTGCAAAAATTTTAGAAAAACCTGTAAGTTATTTTTTACCCCCCCCCCCACGGATAATAGGGATAAATTAAATGACTAATTTTGCCAATAATTTTATCATAAGAGCTTCAGCTATTGCAAACAAAAAACTAAAGTATCTTTATCGCAATGATAAAAATATTTAAACACCTCTTACCTCTTTTTATTGTACAATTTTTTACTTGGTTGGCTTTGTTTGCATTGTGGATATATGCTACGCCTGTAATTACCCGTTATGTTTTTAATACTACCGATGCCGAAAGTGCCGCTTTTGAAAATGGTACTGTCTGGGTAGGTATTTGTTTTGCTTTCTACAGTACACTTGCGGCGTTTTTAGCTTTTGCAATACCCAAAATATTAAAGCATATTTCTAAAGAGCGGTTACATGCATTTGCCTTATTAATTGGCAGCATTGGATTATTGCTGTTATTTGTAGTTAAAGAAAAATATCTGCTGTTGTTTTCTTTTAGTTTTATTGGCATTGCATGGAGCAGTATTGGAAACATCCCTTACAGCATTATCAGCAGTATTGCACCCGAAGAAAAAATGGTTACTTATTTTGCTGTGTTTAATTTTTCGGTGGTGTTACCTCAGGTAACTGCGGCTTTTTTATTGGGTTATATTAATAAAGAATTTTTTAAGGGAGAAACAATTTATATCATGTTGGTGGGGGCAATATCAATGTTATTGGCTGCTATAATTATGTTCTTCATGCCCCTAACCCCTGAAGGGGAATAAAAAAAGCCGCCAATAAATCGGCGGCTCTCATTATCAATTATTCATTAAAAAATTATCCATTCATACTTGTTAAAAACTCTGCATTATCCTTTGTGCCTCTCATGTTTTTTAACAGAGTATTAATTGCTTCCTCGGGGTTCATATCGGCCATATGTTTACGCAATACCCACATGCGCTGGAAGGTTTCTTTATCCAACAGCAAATCATCACGGCGTGTAGAAGATGCCACGATATCAATAGCAGGATAAATACGGCGGTTGCTCAGCCTTCTGTCCAGCTGCAGTTCCATATTACCCGTTCCTTTAAATTCTTCAAAAATTACCTCATCCATTTTACTGCCGGTATCTACCAGTGCAGTGGCAATGATGGTCAATGATCCACCAAATTCTATTTTACGGGCAGCACCAAAAAACTGTTTTGGTTTCTGCATGGCATTTGCTTCCACACCACCACTCAGTACCTTACCACTTGATGGAGCAACTGTATTGTGTGCTCTTGCCAATCTTGTGATACTATCCAGCAAAATCACTACATCATGTCCACATTCTACCAAACGTTTTGCTTTTTGTAATGCGATTGTTGAAACCTTTACATGTTTTTCAGCAGGTTCATCAAAGGTAGA
>JAYSTT010000078.1:0-1766 GCA_043719495.1 Ferruginibacter sp.
GGGCAAAATAATATGGGAAGTTATGCCTCTCAATTAGATAAAAAACAACGCTGGATGATAGTACAGTATATAAGGACATTAGAACCAAAAACTGCGGTAGTTACTGAAATACCTAAAGCAGACAGTGCAGTAGTAAAAAAATAAAAGTATTAACACAAAATAAAGTTTAGATGAACCATCAATTTGAATTACCGGCTAGTTATAAAAAGTGGACTTATGGCCTGATTGGTGCCGGTATAATTGCATTGCTGTATGGGATGATTGTTTTTCATCCTTTTACACCTGTTTCTCATACAGCAGGAAATGAGGCACATGCAAGTGTTAACGGAACCCGTTTTTGGGCAGTGCTTTTGCAAAACAGTGTGTTCTTTTTACTAGTGGTAAATGCGGCAATGTTTTTTATTTGTGTTACTACAATGGCTATGGCAGGCTGGGTAGTGGCTTTTCGCCGTGTGTCCGAAGCGATTTCTAGCGTAGTACCTATTTTAGGAATTATAACATTTGTAATATTATTAGCCATTATTTTAGGCGGAAGAACTGATATTTATCATTGGTTAGATCCTAATTTATACGATCCCAAATCACCATCATTTGATAAAATACTAAATGGTAAACATGGCTTTTTAAATTCAACATTCTTTTTAGTATGGAGTGTCATTACAATTTTATTATGGTGGCTTTTAGGAAAGAAAATGCGTAGCATGAGTTTAGAAAGTGACGCTAACGGCCACATGGATTATGAAACCGGAAAAAAATGGATCTGGAAAAATACAGTTTATGCTTCTTTATTTTGTGTGGTTTTTACTTTAACTGTTGCCTCTACAATACCATGGATTTGGTTAATGAGTATTGATGCTCACTGGTACAGCACCATGTATAGCTGGTATACCTTTGCAAGTACATTTGTTTCTGGCATGTCGCTAATAGCATTGTTTGTGGTTTTCCTTAAAAACCGGGGTCAATTAGAGTATGTAACTGAAGAGCATTTGCATGATTTGGGTAAATTTATGTTTGCCTTCTCTGTATTCTGGACCTACTTATGGTTCTCCCAATACATGCTTATCTGGTATAGTAACCAGCCCGAAGAAACAAAGTATTTTGTAGAAAGAATTGGCACAGCTGAAAAATCAGGGGCGTACCATGGCATATTCTTTTTTAATCTTATTGTAAACTTCCTTTGTCCTTTATTAATATTAATGAAACGGGGTACAAAGAGAAACTGGACATCGGTAACTTTTATGGCAGTACTCATTATTTTTGGCCATTGGATAGATTTTTATCAAATGGTAATGCCAGGTACATTGCATGAAAATGCTGAATTAATGCCCTTTGAATTTGGAATTGGCTGCTTATTTGTTGGAATAATAATGTGGGGCGTAGGTAGGTACTTAAGCACTCATTCATTACTGGTAAAAAATCATCCTTTCTTAAAAGAGAGTATGATTCATCATACATAAAGCAGCCCCTCCTATCCTCCCCAAAGGGAAGGGAAATGGAGGAGATGAAAGCGAAGAAGGACTTTAAATAAAAGGTGTTGATAATATTTAAGATAGTTTGAAATAAAAGTTCTAAAAATCCCTCCTCGGGAGGGATTTAAGGAGGCTTTAAATAATTTTATATGAAAGAGTTTTTATTAATTGCATTAGGGGCATTGGTTTTCGTAGTCGTATTTCAAATTGCGAAGGCAAGTGAATATGTGAGCGTTTTAAAAGGCGAAGAAAAAACCCGTAGGCAAAATAACAAAATCAATGCTTTTTTGCTTTTAG
>JAYSTT010000079.1:0-10335 GCA_043719495.1 Ferruginibacter sp.
GTATCGGTAGCAATAGAAAGTTGTGTGGCTATTTCTTTATATAATAATCCTTTTGCCAAATGCTGTAATATTTCATTTTCCCTTGGTGATAAATTTTCAACCTGCTGTTTGGCTTCATTGTTTTGAAAACGTTTAATAACTTTTCTGGCAATTTGTGTACTCATGGGGCTGCCGCCACTGTGCAGCTCCAGCAAGCCTTCTGCAATTTTTGATAAAGGCGTTTTTTTTAATAAATATCCGCTGGCACCTGCTGCTAAAGCTTCAAAAACTTTTTCATCATCTTCGTAAATGGTAAACATTATAAACTGGCTTTTGGGGCAAAGTGTTTTTACTTCTTTTATGCAATCAATCCCATTCATGCCGGGCAGGTTAATGTCCATAATTACAATATCGGGTTGCCAGGCGGGTAATTCTTCTGCAGCTTTTTCTGCATTGGCAAAAGCAGCAAGCAGTTCAAACCTTTCGTCCATAGTAAGCAGACTGGCCATACCATTTCTTACTTCTTCCAGATCTTCTACAATACAAATTTTTATTGGCTGCATACTTGTAAAAATAAACCATAGTAAAATGATAGCAATAGCACAAAAGTTATAAAGCCTCCACCCCCTCCTCCCACGTAATAAGCGGGGAGAGGGAGCGGTATATTATCAAAAAATAAACATCAGTTCTTCCACATCAACTTTAATTATATTTTTGAAATTTTAAATCAAATTTTTATTTTAAAGGCACAATTATTTTTATGGTTACGCCATTGGCATTTATTATTTCAAAAAATCCTCCAATTGATTCTATACGCTTTTTCATATTTTTTAATCCATTGCCTTCTTCATTAATTTTACTAAACCCTTTGCCATCATCCTGAATAATAACAGAAAGATTTTTATCAGTATTAAATTTGATAACTACTTTTTTTGCATTAGCATGTTTTACAACATTATGTAAGCTTTCTTTTAAAGTTAAAAAAACATTTCTTCTCATTTCCCCTGCCACCATTATTTCAGGAATTTTTTCGGGCATAAAAATATCCATCTGCAAATTATTTTCTTCGCCATATCCTGCGGCATAAGCACGGGCATAAAATAACAAATCTTCCAGCGTATCATTTTTTTCGTTCATTGCCCAAATAAGTTCATTCATTTTTTGTACCAGCTCGTTTGAATTATTTACAATTTTTTCTGCATCATTTTTTGTGGTATCACTAAAACAGTTTCGTTTTACTTTTTCGCTTAAAAAGCGGATAGTGGAAAGCCCGGCTCCCAAATCATCATGTATGTCGGATGCAATACGGCTCCTTTCTTTTTCTACGGCCTGTTGTTTTTCTAAAATTATTTTTTGCTTTTCTAATTTGCTACTGTAATAATTTCTCATTAACAAAATCAATACGCCAATTACTGATAAGCCCATTAAAATTTTAAACCACCATGTTTGCCACCACGGAGGATGAATAGAGAAAATATAAGTAATAATTTTCTCCGCATATCTTGATGCCGGATAAGTTGCTTTAACTTTTAAAGTATAATCGCCGGCGACAAGGTTAAAAAAATTTATTACAGCAATAGAATTAGGTTCACTCCAGTTTGTACTTCCGCTGCCTTCTAAAATATAACTGTATTTAATTTGTTTTTCATCGTAAAAAGACGGGCTTGCCACGTAAATTGAGATATTGTTTTGCTTGTAAGAAAAAGCAGCAGGAATATTTGCAACAGAAAAAATACTGTCGCCAGCTTTTATAAATTTAATAAATAATTGGGGCGTAAATGATGATGTATTGTTTTGCTCGGCATTAATTTTTACAAGGCCGCCATCTGTAGTTAATGCAAGAATATTATGGCTCTTATCTTCATTAATTGTATAAATAAACGGGTATAAGTTACTGCGTTTAGAAATATTATCAATAATTAAATCATTATTATTCCATGTAATTTTATCTATGCCTGAAGAAGTGCCAGCCCATATTGCACCTGCTTTATCGCAATATAAGTAAGTTATAAAATTTGCAGTTAAACCTTCGTTTTTAGAAAAGTGTTTGATGAGTTGTATTTCCAGGTTTTCTTTTACTTTAAAACAATACAACCCGTCTTCTCTTGTACCAACCCATATATTATCAAATTTATCTGCAGTAACTGAACGTGGTGTTGTTATTTTTACCTGGCTGCTGTAATCTTTTAACAGCTGCAGATAATTATCGGGCTGTTTGATATTTGTTTTCATTGCATACAATTCGCCAGCTCTGGATACAAACCAAAGCCTTCCTTTACTGTCAACTGCCCCTTCATCAATATAGTATTTTATTTTGCTTTTACTTATTACTGCTGGGCTAACAATACTGTTAAGTTGATAGGCGCCTTGTATAGTTACAATGCCGTTAGCATCAACAATACTTCTGTTCATATTGTTTTCAATTGTGTCAGAATAAATTAATGCAGGTGTAATGCCTGTATAATTTAATTGATCTGTGGTAAAGTGATAAATATTTTGGCCGTTGTTTAAATACAAATTATTACCTGATACGGACAGGTTAAAACTATTAACAATATTTTTTACAGTATATATTTTAAGTGTTGCTGCAGTTTGTAAAAATATTTTCTTCCGCACATTGTCCCAGTAATAAACCGAATCACCTGTGCTGTTTATTGCGATTGAATGTATAAGAGAACCAAAAGGCTTTGAAATTAATTCAATATTATTGCTTACTAACTTTTGCACCCCGTAATTGTCATTAATAAACCATAAGGCAGATTCCCTGTCTTCAAAAAGTGAGGCTACATTATTACTCAACAACCCATTGACGGCAGCATAGGTTTTTGCAATGCCGGCATTGTCTATTTTAAGTAAACCTTTTTGGCTCTGCGAAACCCATAAATTTTTATGCCGGTCGTAAAAAACAAAACCGTAAGGATTATTTTTTAGCTGATTAAATTTTATAGGCAATGGTTTAAAAATAATTTTTCCCTGCTGCAGTTGCTGCTTATCAATTATTATAATCCCTTTTGCACATGCCAGCCATATATCATCTTCTATTGCTGCAATTGAAGTGCATGAAATTCCTTCAAGATTTGTTATTATTGTTTTTGTATTAATATTGTACACCAATAAATTGGAACGGTATTTACCCAGTGACAAATCGGTTGTAATTAATAAATAATTCCCCACCTGAAAGATACTATTCAAAAAACTCTCGCTGCTATCTTTAAAAACGGGCAGCTTTATAAAACGGTTATCTTTAAAAATAAACAAGCCTTCATCAGATGCAACAAACAGCTCACCATTTTTATTTTTAAAAAAGGAATTTATGACAGGACAAAAACCATCTGCAGTTTTAAATGTATTAATACTCCCCTTAGAAAAATAGTTTAACCCTTTTGTATTGGTTGCAATCCATACCGAATCAGTTCCCATTTCAAGGGCATCGTTTACCACATCGCTGGCAAGGCCATCGGCTTTAGTAAAATTGGTAAAGCCGGTACCATCGTAAATACTTAATCCGCCAAACGTAAGAAAGAATAATTGACCTTTATTATCCTGCACTATTTTTTTTACCCGGTTATTTACCAGACCTTCTTTTGGAGTATAATTTACAAAAGGGATTTGCTGTGCAATAGCTGATACTGCACAACAAAATAAGCATGCGTTTATTGATATGCATTTCAACATTTGCATACTTAAATGTAATGAATAAAAGGAATGCAGTAACCAGTTATGTGTATTTAGTTTTATCTGCTGCTTCGTTCTTCCATTTTTAAATTATCATCAAAAGGGCTTTTGGTAAATGGATAAATAGTTTGCTTTACAAAACCTTTAGGGTATTGCGATTCATGTACACCTGTACCTGCTGGCCATATTTTACCGGGCAGATAATACGTACCAAACATCATATCAATAAAAGGAAAGAGGGCCGCAAAGTTTTTGCCATAATATTTCGGGTTTTCGCAATGGTGCCAGTGGTGGTACTGGGGTGTAGTAATGATGTACTTTAAAAAGCCAAAATTTATTCTTGTATTGGCATGTATCAGTACTGCATGGATAGCAATAAAAATAATGTAGGTATTAAAAACGGCAGGCGAAAAACCCAATACATATAAAGGAATAAACGTCATGGCCCTGGTAAAAAATATATCTATAAAATGGGTCCTGCTTCCGGCAAGCCAATCCATATGCTGAGTAGAATGATGCACAGAATGAAAACGCCATAAGTAAACATGGTTATGAAAAATACGGTGTGCCCAGTATTGAAAAAAATCGGTGGTAAAAAAAGCAATCATTAAGGCTGCTAAAAATGGTAGCTGTTGTATCCAAATATGTACTTTATCCAGCCCAATCCAACCAAAAAATACTACCGCAGGCTTTTGCGTAATAATACCAAAAAACTGAATGAACAAATGGCTGATTACAAAATATACCAAATCGGTACACCACTCCTCATGAAATTTAGTTTGGTTTAAATTTTTAGGAAAGAATAATTCTATTGGAATAAAAATAACTGTCATCAGCAACAAGTCCAGCAGCATCCAGTCTAACCCAAAATACCAATCAGATTTTTGTACTGCCGTGCCTTGTACATTTAATGCCCCCAATAAAATGGCAACACCTGCTATGGCTGCACCCGGCAGTGCCCATTTAATTTTTTTGCTGAGTAAAAAGCTTACTAAAGCAAAAACAAAAGCCAATACAATAACTGCTTTCACCAATACCGTCATGGCTTGTGCGGTATATATTTCCCTAAACTCCGGCGTAGTTAATTTTTCGGGGAAAATAAAACACAAAATACTTGCCAATGCTAAAATAGAAAGGAAGATAGAGATGTAGCCGCTGATTTGTCCTTTACCAATTATTAAACGTTGTGGTTTGGGTTGATTCATGCTATTTAATTATAGTAAATAAAAAAGTATGCGGTTTGCATACTTAAAATTAAAAATATTTATTGAGAAAATTATTTTATCAATTGCGCCACACTCACACTGCTCATTTCCCTCAACACTTCTGCAATTCCATTGGCATCAATACCAATTTCATCATACAATTGTTTGGGCGAACCGTGCTCTACCAATCTATCCGGGATACCTAATATTTTTACATCAGCTTTGTAGCCGTGTGCATTCATAAATTCTAATACGGCACTGCCAAAACCACCCACTACTGTTCCATCTTCCACCGTAATTATCTTATTAAATTTTGCAAACACTTCATGCAACATTGCTTCATCCAGAGGTTTTGCAAAACGCATATCGTAATGTGCAGCATTAATGCCATCTGCCTTAACATCACGTATAGCAGCAGCCGCAAAATTACCCGGGTGGCCAAAAGAAAGAATGGCAATATTTTCTCCGTCTTTTAATTTTCTGCCCTTACCAATTTCTATTTCTTCAAAAGGGTATTTTGTGGCCATGGTATCTTTTTGCAGATCAGGCATTACGCCTTCGCCACGAGGATAACGAATTACAATGGGCAATTGCAAAGTATCCAATTGTGCTGTAAACATCATGTTACGCAATTCTCTTTCATTCATGGGTGCAGCCACAATTAAATTAGGTATGCAACGCATAAAAGCAATGTCGTAACAGCCATGATGCGTTGGCCCGTCTTCGCCTACAAGCCCTGCTCTGTCTAAACAAAATACCACTGGTAATTTTTGAATGGCCACATCATGCACCACCATATCGTAAGCCCTTTGCATAAAGGACGAATAAATATTGCAAAACACTTTCATCCCTTGTGTAGCCATACCTGCACTTACCGTTACGGCGTGCTGCTCTGCAATGCCCACATCAAAAGCCCGGTCGGGCATTTTAGCCATCATATATTTTAATGATGAGCCGCTTGGCATTGCCGGGGTGATGCCAAATATTTTCTTATTTTTTTCTGCCAGCTCAATTATGGTGTAACCAAATACATCCTGATATTTCATGGGCTGAGGCAAATCAAATTTTTTCTTTTGAATTTGCCCGGTTATTTTATCAAATAAACCTGGTGCATGCCAAAGGGTTTGGTCTTTTTCTGCCAGATCATACCCTTTGCCTTTTACAGTTACAATATGTAAAATTTTAGGACCAGGTATATTTTTTAAATCTTGTAAAGTATCCACCAGTTTGGTAATATTATGCCCATCAATCGGGCCAAAGTAACGCAGCTTTAAGGCTTCAAATAAATTGCTTTTGCTGTTAACCATCCCTTTAATACCATCGGTAAGTTTGTGTGCCATGGCACGACTAAAAGTTTTACCTACAGGCAATTTGCCCAATAGTTTCCACACATCATCCTTTAATTTATTATAGGTTTGAGAAGTGGTAATATCTGTTAAGTATTCTTTTAGCGCCCCCACATTAGGGTCAATGCTCATGCAATTATCATTTAAAATAACCAGCATATCTGCATCGGCTACCCCGGCATGGTTCATGGCTTCAAAAGCCAGGCCTGCCGTCATGGCACCATCACCAATTACAGCTATACTTTTCCTGTTCTCCCCTTTGTATTTTGCAGCCATTGCCATACCCAATGCTGCACTTATAGAAGTGGAAGAATGGCCCACACCAAAAGTATCGTATTCACTTTCGCTGCGTTTGGGGAAACCACTAAGCCCTTTATATTTTCTGTTACTGGGAAAACTGTCTCTGCGGCCGGTTAATATTTTATGGCCATATGCCTGATGACCTACGTCCCAAACCAATTGATCGTAAGGCGTATTGTACACATAATGCAAAGCCACACTTAACTCCACCACACCCAGGCTGGCACCAAAGTGGCCGCCATGCACACTCACAATATCAACAATATACTGTCGCAATTCATCACATACCAGGTGTAATTCTTCCCTGCTGAGTTTTTTTAAATCAGCTGGTGAATCAATGTTTTTCAGCAATTTACCGGGAGTAATCTCCATTCTGAACAAATTTAATAAGCAAAGTTATGTTTTTATCCTGTATAGATAATAGTGTTAAACATACTTTAACGAGAAAAGTTCGTAATAAATTGCAGGTTACATTCCATATTTCATCATATTCAATATCAAATCCGGATCGGGGCAATTGTGCAGGAATTTTATACTTTCTTTTTCGGAGCATACTCCGGGATAATCGCCTTTATGCAATCTTATATCACTTATTATCTGAAAATGAAGATGCGGTGGCCAGTTGCCATTTTCATTTGGTTCACCAAAATGTGCCAATAATTCTCCCCGGCCCATATATTTTCCTTCCTGTAATTGCGCAATATCTGCCAAACTTAAATGCCCGTACAACGTGTAAAAAACAATGGTTTCTAATTGATGTTCTAATATGATTGTGGCCCCATAATCTCCAAAATTATTATTAAAAGCAAAGCTGTGAACCGTTCCGCCAGCAGGTACAAATACGGGTGTCTTCACCTCCCCCCAAATATCAATACCAATATGTAATCTCCTGGGTTCTTCTGTAACAGGTTTTTCAATGCCATATTTTTTTTCTTCATCAAAAAGCAGGCTGCGTTTGTACATATCCCTTAATTCGGCATAGCCCCCTATTAAAAATTTCGCCTGTTGTTCGGTTCGTTTTTTATCTACATAATTTGAAAAGCTTTTTGTATTGCTGTAAATTTCTTCAGTTAGCTCTGTGTTGGATTTAGATAAATTGAGGCGGGCAATTTTTTCTGTTGCTGTATTAAAATTAACCACGCTGCGAAAGTTGGGTTGATTTTTTAGTAAAACATTTTCTAATACACTTTTCATTTATTAAAGGTAAGCATATATTAAGTAACTATTTATTTTAACAGGATGATTGCAATATGCGTTTTTGCAAATAAAAAATAAACCTGCTTAAATTACTTAATCTCATTTATTTTCTGCTGCAGTAATTTTTTTTCAATTGCCGATTGTGTAAGTGAAATGGCTTCTGCAAAATATTGTTTTGCGATATCGTAGTTTTTGAGTTGCAAATGCAGTTGGCCCAATGTAGCAGGCAGCAGGTAATATTTTTTAAGAGAAGAAATTTGTGCAATGGCTCCGATAGCTTTTATACCCTTGGCCGGGCCATATAATTCACTAATAACAATTGCCCGGTTTAATTCCACCACCGGCGATGGATACAATTTACTCAGCAGGTTATAACACTGTAAAATATTTTCCCAATTGGTGGTTGCATAATTTGCCGCCTTTGCATGTTCATAAGCAATACCTGCTTCCAAATGGTATTTACTTATGATTTCGCCTGCGGCAGATATTTCTAAATGATAGATCCCTTTTTCAATTAATGCACTGTTCCATTTATTTCTTTCTTGTTGTTTCAGCAATAAAATATTTCCATTGGCATCAAGCCTTGTTTCGTTACGGGATGCAGTAAAACATATTAGTGCCGTTAATGCATTAGCACTGGAATGATTTACGATTGAGCTGCGGCAAATTAATTCACACAAACGCATGGCTTCCTGCATCAAATCTGTTCGTATTAAATTATTGTGCTGAGTGGAATTATACCCTTCATTAAATAAAAGATAAACGGCCATCAGCACATTATCTAAGCGGTTATTTAATTCTGCTGCAGCTGGCAATTCAAACTGTACATTGTTTTCTCTAAAACTTTGCCTTGCCCTGTATAATCTTTTTTCAATAGTATCGTATCCGGTTACAAATGCTTTGGCAATTTCTGTTACGCTAAATCCGCAGAGTGTTTTTAAAATAAGTGCTACCTGTGCATCGGCAGAAAGAGAAGGATGGCAGCATACAAACATCATCCTCAACTGATCGTCGTCAATGGTATTAGTATTTAGTATATCGTGTATCTTTGGCACCAGTGTATATTCCGATTGAAGCAATGGTGCAATATTTTTAGAAAATTCATCTTTTCGTTTTTGCTGCCGCAATACATCTACTGCTTTATTACGGGCAACAGTAAATATCCATGCCGAAGGGTTTTGCGGAACGCCATTTATTTTCCAGTTATTAAATGCTTTTAATAAAGTATCCTGTACTACATCCTCTGCCAGTTGTAAATTTTGTGGACCAAATAATTTAGTGAGTACTGCTACCAGTTTTCCCCATTCGTGGCGAAATAAATGTTCAACTGTTTGTTCTATTTGTGGCAATATATGCAATGCAATTTTTCTGCAATTTATTAAGAAGATGTATTAAAATCAATGCCTCATTAATAAAAATGAGGCATTGATAGTACAAATTATATCCATTATGCAGATGGCATGTCCATCTTCATCAATTGCCTGATGATGACAGTACCGCCTGTTGCATAATCCGGATAATCATCGCATAAAGCAATGGCTTCGTTATAATCATTTGCATTTACAATAAAATAGCCACCGATAATTTCTTTTCCTTCGGCAAATGCTGCATCGGTAACAGTTCGTTTATTGCCTTTAATAATTTTTCCGGTAGGCTCCAGCGGCTCGCCACTAATATATTTTCCGGCTTTGGCCAGTTTATCGATCCAGGCCATCCATTTACCCATGTTTTCCTGCATTTGCTGTGGAGAGGGTTGTTCGGAAGATTTAATTCCTTCAAAAATAAACATGAACTTTTCCATAATTTTTGTTTTAATGATGTAGAATGTTTTTATAATGACGAACGAAGTTGTACAATCCGGACAAAAGATTAAAAAAAAAATTGAAGAAAAATTAGCGGCCCCACCAAGGCGTCATAATACCTGTAAAGCTAAAAGCTGTCATGTATATCGTGGCTAAAAAGAAATCCATAATAAAAAGGCGGGGAAAAGTTTGCATAAATTTACCTTTCTCTGTCAGCAATCCCCCAAAGGCATGTGCATAATATGCCATAAAGAAAAACATGAAGAAAGTATAATTAACATTACCGCTGCCAGTTACATAAAATTTTACAACACTGAAAATATTTATGATTAAGAAAAATATATTAAGGTACGCAGCCAAATATGTATTTACCAAAAAGTGCTCCCAGTAATTATATTTACGTTTTATAAACGTAACCCATGTAATTAAGCTTAACAACGGTATAAGTATAAAAATAAGCAGGCTGGGATATTTGCTGAAAAAGCTGATGCCGAAAGAATATGTTTTTTCAGGGTTTATTTTGTGCAGTTTAAGATTAATAAGAGAATCACAAAACTTTATAAGCACAGTGGAAATGGTACCCATAATAAGCACAAAAGCAAATGGGCGGAAATGCTTTACCCGTTTCCCTTCTAAGTAACTTTTTAATGAAGGACCGGGAGACGAAATTAATTTACCCAGCGTGTAAAAAAAGCCTTTGTCTACATGCAGTATAGAATGTGGTATATCATGCAGAAAATATTTTACATCAATAGCTTCTACTTTGGCCGACTGGCCGCAATGCGGACAGAAATTGCCTTTAAAATGATGGTCGCAATTTTTACAAATGAT
>JAYSTT010000080.1:0-4298 GCA_043719495.1 Ferruginibacter sp.
GTATAAACCTATTAATAAAAACATAAAACAGCAGGCAATTACAAAAAATTTCATCACCCTTGCATAAGTGCGTTGTGCATTTTCATCTTTACTTTTATTAAAGAAAAAAGGTTCAGCAGCCATGCGGAATGCCTGTATTAAAATAGTTATCAGCAATGCAACCCTGAATATGTTCGCAAAAATACCCAGTTCATGATCGGCCTGCTGCTGCGGTAAATCTACCACGTGGCGGTAAACTAAACGGCTCAGCACCTCGTTCACCATGCCGCCAAGGCCAACAATAATTAATGGTGCGCTATACTTCATCACTTCTTTCCAAAGCACTTTATCAAAGCTTAATTTTATCTGCCTTATTTCTTTACTCAACAAAATAAGGGTAAATACACTTCCGCAAAGATTACCCAATAAATAATAACCAAGACCAACATCTTTATTATAAATATTTTTTAAAAAACTATCAGGGTTATTGTGTAAAATTTTTGGAACAATACCCAGAAAAAAAATAACTATGCTTAAATTAATTACGATACCTGCTATACGGGCAAAAGCATAACGCCTGGGCCGGTCTTCTTGCCGCAGTTTGGCAAAAGGTAAAGTGTTTAAATTATCTACTGCAATAATTGCAATCATCCAAAGCACATAATCTGGGTGATTGTTTAAATCTGCAGCACCGGTAATTGCACCTTTGCACAATAATAAGAGTAAAGTAAAAAGTATACTGCTGAAAAAAAGTGAAATAGATAATGTGCTGTATAGTTTTTGTTTGTCGTGGGTTTGAGAAAATCGGAAATAGGCCGTTTCCATACCATAGGCATACAACACATTTAAAAACGGTATGATAGTGTAAACCTGCACCAGATCGGCGGTTTTTTCAGGTAGTGCAATAAAAAAAGGCAGGGCCATATTCATTAAATAGCCTAAAAAACGGCTGGCAATAGTGGGCACACCATACCATAAAGTCTGCCCTGCTAATTTTTTTATACTACTCAATGGTTTATTTTAATAAGTTTCAAATTTACCGTTATAATTTTAATTTAATTGTACAAATATCATGCAACGGTTTAGTTACAAAATCTATCTTTGCAGTAAATAAATATTTATGAAACATATATTGACACTCATTTTTTCCTTTGCATTTTATGCAGCTGCTTTTGCACAATCCCATACCGAAACGGTAACCTACCAAAAAATCAGCCGGCAGGCAGCGGTTAACGAAATCCCTTTTCCCGAAAAAACAGTTAGAGATGCTATTGATAATAAAATGGAACAAATGGGCTATAAGGGTAAAGATGTAAAAGGTTTTACTGTGTACAAAGGCGTTAGGCTGGCCGATTTGGGCAACGACAGTTACGATTTATATTTTAGTGCCGATAGAAAAAGCAGGAAAGAAAAAGAATATTCTAACCTTACTTTAATGATATCAAAAGGGTTCGACAATTTTGTTGCCGACAGTACAGATAGCCGCCTGATGAGTAATGCAAAAGGATATTTAGACAGTATTAAAATAATGATTGGAGCTTATGATCTGGAACAACAAATTATTGCACAGGAAGATGCTATAAAAAAGGCAGACAAAAAATACAATAATCTTGTAGAAGATGGGCAAGACTTAGAAAAGAAAAAGAGGAATATTGAAAAAGATATTGAAGACAATATAAAAAACCAGGCAAACCAAAAGGCCGAAACAGAAAAACAAAGGCAAATTTTGGAAACACTGAGGGGAAAGAGGAAACAATAGTAAAAGGTATTTTACTGTGTAGTAATTTGCTTACATTCGTTGTAGTATAATTTCTACAAATTTTAAAAGTTTTGAATTGCATATTTTAATTTATACATTGTGGTACAAACTACCGCCTATGCATAAATGAAAAAAAAAATGACAATTCGACCAGGCAAAAATTAGTTCATGTTTCAAATATTTTTTTTGGTAAGTTAATTTGTCTCTTTGTAATCCTGTTATTTTATAAGTATTAACCTATCTAAACTGTAAAGTTGAAAACCGGGTTCATCAACTAATTTTTTTATTACATTCTTTATTTTAACATTCGGCTGTAACCTTAGCCAAAATAAAAAATTATATTATGAAAAAATATCACATGGGGGGGGGATTTTATTACTTCTCATCCTTAGCATAAGTATCTTTTTTTCCTGCAAAAAAAATCTCAATTCCGAAGATGTTGTAACTATTGATGCATCTGCAAAAAATAAAAATCAAGAATTGATAGCTGCACTAATAAAAGGAAACGTTTCTTCATCTTCAGATGATGGATCAGTTAGTGCTTCTTCAAATACTCCCACAAATCCATCAGGTAGCGATTATTCAGTAGTACTTGTAAATAGTATGCTAAAATTTAATAGTGCTGATGGCATGCTTAATTTTTTAGGCGCACTAGATACCACTATAGCACATTGGGATACAAACTTGGATACAGAACTTCAAGGATTAATGTCTGAGAAAAATATTGCTGGCGACCCCACAAAAAACGCTTTTGATTCTGCAATGGGATTTAGTTCTTTAAGAAAAAAATATGAAATGGCTTTTTATGATAACAATAATTATAAAACAAGCCTTCCGTTTGAAATTAAAGAAGAAGATACACGAACGGTTTTAAATGCAAACCATGAGGTTCAGATAGGCACGACTATTTATAAATTTATGGGGTATAATGTTATTGCTGAAATATTAAATGAAGATTACACCACCCTACAATTTTTAAGAGATCATCCTGGTTTAATTAATAATAGTCCTAATCTTAAACTTAAAAATGCCACTTCTGGTTTAATATTGCCAGAAACAACTCCAGCAGGTCCACAAGGTGAGTGTACTGCTTCTGCTTCATACTATTTGGTAAAAGATTTTCAAAACGACTACAGGCAGGTGTATCTACAAATATTTCCAAAAGCAGAGAAAGATGGTAACACTGCATATTGTGGCTGGTATTATACTGTAACTTGGGGTGATGGGTTTTCTACCCCAGCCCCTCCTTACAATGTTGATCCAATACTAAGGCATACCTATAACGTAAATCTTTCAGCCGGGCAGTGTCAATCTTTTACAATAAATATTTCAGTACAAGCAATTACTTGTAGTATAAGGGAATGCCAAAATGTTGTAGGTACAGTGCCTCCTATTAGCGTTAATATTTGTAATGTTGTTGTTGGTTGTGGACAAAATACAAGTTCAGTTCCATCGCCACCTACTTATTTTACTTTTGGCGGAATCAACTATAGAATTATAGGGGAAGTAGGAGCACAACATGCTACTAGTTTGTGGCCTAGAAGAAATATGATTTACAGCCGAACTTTTTGGCAGAAGCAACGTGGCAGTAATTGGTATCCTACAAGTAATAAAAAGGTTCATTTAACTGCACGAGTATATGGACCAGTTTATAAGAATAATTGTACTACAGTTAGTGAAAGGGACAGGAGTACCACTAAACGAAACCAGGTGCATGTGGAGGTAAATGACGTCATAAACGAAAAATTCGGGTATACAAGAATTGATCCCAATACCCTGAAGAGTGACCATTACGTTTTTATTGATATTGGCGGTGGATATACTGCATCAATAATTGGACTTAAATTACAATAACAAATTAAAATCAATACAGGTTGTAATTATTTACAACCTGTATTATTAAATTTTATGAACAAAATATCTATTATAATCATTTTTGTATTCTTTTTTAATACCACAATAAAATCGCAGGATAGCTGGGGTTTTTACGTGAATGCAGCAAATACTAATTTAATTAACAAAGATGCTGCTTATGCAAAAACGGCATTTAACAGTATTGGAGATTTTAAAGAAAGGCAACCTTTTTATGGTAGCTTACTCAAGCAAACTGCTACATGGCATAAAAGCTTTGGTGTATGGTACAAATTTCCTTTAGAAAAAGAAAAAATTAAATTTTATGTGGTAACCGGAGTAAGTACATATGGACATAAAGAAGAATTAAATGGCGGCAAAAGCGAAGACTATCCTTACGGATTTTATCAAAATCTACCTCCCGGTGATACTGCAATAAAAATAGTTAATAAATTTCGAAATTATTTTTTTTCTATAGGGTTAAAAACAGAGTTAAAGATTACTGATAATATTTTTGCAGAACTTCAAGCAAGCTATATGATTAATAAAAATAATCATGATAAAGTGGTTAAAACATTCAGGTCGGTATTTGATCCTTCATATTTATTTCAAAATGGGTTAGGAAAAGGGAAAGACTTCCCTTATAACGATGTTAACTATAATGGTATTTTTTTTATACAAGGGGGAGTTAACTATCAAATACTAAAAA
>JAYSTT010000009.1:0-1881 GCA_043719495.1 Ferruginibacter sp.
GATCATACGGCTGCTGAAGTTGAGATCATTGTGGAGCTGGCACCCGGTATTTCTCCTGATATTACCATTGATGCATTGTATGCATTTACTGATTGCGAAGTAAGCATATCTCCCAATACCTGTGTTATTGTAAAAGACAAGCCCCAGTTTTTAAAAGTAAGTGATCTGCTGAAAACCGCTACAGATAACACTAAAGAGTTGCTGAAGCGTGAACTGGAAATTAAGTTGGCAGAGCTGTATGAAAAATGGCATTTCACTTCTTTAGAGAAAATTTTCTTTGAAGAAAAAATTTATAAAGAGCTTGAGAAGAAGCATGAAACATGGGAAAAAGTTTTAGAAGCAATTGATAAAGCCTTTACCCCTTTCAAAAAATTATTGAAAAGAGATATTACCCGTGAGGACATTATCAAACTTACCGAAAAACCGGTACGCCGTATTTACAAATTAGATATTGATGATTTGATTGAACAGATAAAGGGTTTGGAAGATGATATTAAACAGGTAAAATTCGATCTTGATAATCTTACCGATTATGCGGTGGCTTATTATGAAAACCTGTTGAAAAAATATGGCAAGGGCAGGGAGCGTAAAACAGAAATAAAACAGTTTGATACCATTCAGGCAAAATCAGTAGCCATTGCAAACATCAAGATCTATGCAAATTTTGCTGATGGGTTTATTGGCACTGGTTTAAAGAAAGATGAACTGATTGCAGAAGTTTCTGACCTGGATGATATTATTGCGTTTACTAAAGGCGGCATCAT
Organism: Ferruginibacter sp.; assembly: GCA_043719495.1. Classification (GTDB taxonomy): domain Bacteria; phylum Bacteroidota; class Bacteroidia; order Chitinophagales; family Chitinophagaceae; genus Ferruginibacter. The sequence continues at coordinate 765 of JAYSTT010000009.1, forward strand.
GAAGGTGGTAAGGGTTGCTGATAAAGTATTTATTGGAAAAGATATTTTGCATGTTGCAGTGTTTATGAAGAATGATGAAAGAACCACTTACAACATGATTTACGTAGATGGTAAAAGCGGCGTAAGTTTTTCTAAACGCTTTAATGTAACCGGCATTACCCGTGATAAGGAATATGATCTTACAAAAGGATCGGAAAAAAGCAGGGTTCATTATTTTACCGCCAATGCAAATGGAGAAGCGGAAGTGGTGAAAATAATTCTCAGCCCAAATTGCAACGCACATAAAAAGGAATTTGATTTTTATTTTGAGGAGCAGGAAATAAAAGGAAGGGGCAGTATTGGCAATCAGGTTACAAAATATCCCATCAAATCTGTAAAGTTTAAAGAAGCCGGAAACTCAACCCTGGATGCAAAAAAGCTCTGGTTCGATAATAAGTTTGGCCGCTTAAACACCGATGAAAAAGGAGATTACCTGGGCAAATTTGAAGCCGAAGACCGGTTGCTGGTAATTTACAATGATGGTAATTATGAAATTACCGATCAGGAACTTACCCAGCGATTTGATACCGAAAAAGTACTGCTGATAGAAAAATTTGATACAGAAAAAATAATAACTGCCATTTATTTTGATAAAGAAAAAGTGCAGTATAGTGTAAAACGTTTTAAAATAGAAACATCAACCCTGCACAACAAATTTTACTTTATTAAGGAAGGGGATGGAAATTATTTGGAAGCGGTTACAACCGATGATGAGCCTATACTGGCTATGCAAAGCGGCAGGGGAACACAGGTACGTAAGGCAAAAGTTACCATCAGTAAAGTAGTGGATGTAATGGGGTGGAAGGCGTTGGGTAATAAACTGGCCGACTTTAATAAATCCATTGAAATGGAGTGGGTGCCCAAGGTTGCCAACAATCCGCAGGCAGAATTGTTTGAATAAATAAATTAAACAGGATCATCATGCGCTACTTATTTTTTATACTCAGCTTTGCTGTTTCAATCACCGTTTCAGCAACAGACAGTTTAAGTTTTTCAAAAGCGGAAATTATTTACGGACGTAAAGATGGTATGGCTTTAACGATGACCGTACTCATTCCAAAACAAAATTCAAACGGCA
>JAYSTT010000081.1:0-1762 GCA_043719495.1 Ferruginibacter sp.
TTTTGTAGCCGCCATTTCGCTGCCACTCAATAAATGTCGCATGGTTGCTGCAGTTGTAACCTGGCCATTGTGTGATCGTATGGCGTGAATATTTTCGTGAAGCGGCTCTATGGTACAGTCAAATGCCTCGTAGCTGATGGCTGCAATAATATTTGTCCAATTAATTAAACGTTCGCACTGCACAAGGTTATACATGCCATAGGCACTCATAAATTGTGTGCCGTTTATTAAAGCAAGTCCCTCTTTACTTTTTAATTCGATGGGTTTCCAATCTAATTTTTTAAGCGCATCGGCAGCGGGCATTTTCACGCCGGCATGGTTAACTTCCCCCAAACCAATTAATGGTAAACTTAAATGACTCAGTGGTGCCAGATCGCCGGAGGCGCCCAATGAACCTTGTGTGTAAATTACAGGCAACACATCGTTATTGTACATGTCCATCAGCCGCTCAACTGTATCCGTCTGCACACCGGAGTAGCCGTAGCTAAGCGATTTTATTTTAAAAGCGATCATCAGTTTTACAATAGCTGCCGGCACTTCTTCACCCATACCACATGCATGAGATTGTATCAGGTTGCGCTGTAGTTCTTGTAATTGTGTTTTATCAATCTGCACATTTTGTAAAAAGCCAAAGCCGGTGTTGATGCCATAAAATATCTCATCAGAATTATTCATCTTATCATCCAGGTACTTGCGGCATTTGGTTATGCGGTCGTGTGCATCAAACGTTATAGAAACAAGCTGCTCATGCGCCAGTAAATTCTTTATCTGCTGAAAATCAGTTGGATTTTTATCTAACGGTAAATAGTTATAACTCATTAAAATAATCTATTAGTTTGGCCAATCGTTAAAAACATATAACTTGGCTCAAAAGTAACACAAAAACCGACAAAAGGGTTGCCAACCTTGGAGACATGCAGAGATAAAACAAAGGTTTGCAACCCTGATAAAATCGTCACAAAACCGTTTTAAATATGGGATTATTAGCCCTTGCCATGGCACCCGGTATCGCTATCTGTTTATTTATTTATTTTAAAGACAAATACAACAGAGAACCATTGGGTTTATTGATATTGAGTTTTTTTATGGGAGTATTGAGCATTATACCTGCAGTCATTATTCAGTTGGCTTTAACTAAGCCCGTTGAGAAGTTGATGGGAAATGATATTTTGTACACCGCAGTTTTTTCGTACCTGATAGTTGCGTTAAGTGAAGAAGGCAGCAAATTTTTAGCCCTGCGTTTGCTTCCCTTCAGACGTAAAGCATTTGACGATCCTTTCGACGGTATTGTATATGCTGTTGTGGTAAGTATGGGATTTGCCACGCTTGAAAATATTATGTACGTAACCGATCATGGGATCGGCACCGGCATTTTGCGCATGTTTTTATCAGTGCCTGCACATGCTACTTTTGGCGTGCTGATGGGCTACCACCTGGGGCTTGCAAAATTTGATCCGGCTAACAAACGGATACATTTAGTGCTGGCAATTTTCTGGCCGGTACTTTTTCATGGCACATTCGATTTCTTTTTATTTGTGGGCAATACCTGGATGCATTTTGCAGGCGCTGTCATCTCTTTTATTGTGGCAGTTAAACTTTCATTAAAACTGATACGCCGCAAACAGAGCATGTCGCAGGCGCATTTCGTAAATATTGATACTATTAATAAAGGAGGCCATGATGTGCTATAAACTAAAAACTATGAGGCTATTTTTTTCAAAATTTTTTTGTGTATTGATGTTTTTAATCACAGCCCTATGCT
>JAYSTT010000082.1:0-1762 GCA_043719495.1 Ferruginibacter sp.
ACCTTCGCCGTCCAAAAAATTAGTACAATGGCCAGAGTATGTCAGGTTACAGGAAAGAAGCCGATTACCGGAAATAAGGTTTCTCACTCAAATATTAAAACAAAACGCAGGTTTTTACCAAACCTGCAAACCAAGCGTTATTTTCTTGCAGAAGAAGATAAATGGGTTGTTTTAAAAGTATCTTCTGAAGCAATCAGAACAATTAATAAGAATGGGTTGTTAGCTGTAATAAAAAAATTACGTGCAGCCGGAGAAAAAATCTAAAACCCCTATCCCCTAAAGGGGGAAAAGGAGGAGATTATATTATTATAAATAAAAAAAAATGGCAAAGAAAGGCAACAGGGTACAGGTTATATTAGAGTGTACCGAGCATAAAACAAGTGGTAAACCCGGTACAAGCCGTTACATTACTACAAAAAACAAAAAGAACTCACCAGAAAGAATGGAGTTGAAAAAATTCAACCCGATTTTAAAAAAGGTTACTGTTCATAAAGAAATTAAATAATAACGTTAATTTGTATAAACGTTAAGCCGGTAATACGGATAAACTAAAAAGCTAATTAACCAATAAACTAAATATCATGGCAAAAGCAGCTAAAACAGCGATAAAAACAAAAGACCAGAAGGCAGCAGCAGATGCAAAAAACTGGACAAAAGTAATACGCACTTTGCGTAGCCCAAAAACCGGTGCTTACACTTTTAAAGAAGCTATCGTACACAAAGACAAAATCAAAGATTTTTTAGCCAGCTAAGATTTTATGACGGCAATAAAATATTTTAAAGCTTCCCTATTACCGGGAGGCTTTTTTTATTTACGGGAGATGTTAGCGAAAAAAAAGTTTTCAATATCTTACTGGCGCAAGTGGGAGTTTATAAATTAACTTAGGTAAATATAATCAACATTTGTTTTCTAAATCACGGACACAGTCCGGCAGAATTAATCGGCATCAAGTGAGCCGCTAAAGCGGAACACTTGCGCCAGTGGGGCTTCCTGGGAGTTTTAAAATCATAAATCCTGCTTAACATCATTACAACCTCTACTTCATCACATGTATCTGCAAGCTCTATTTTTGTTGGTTCTATTCCAACAAACATAAATAATAGTTTATTCATGGAAACAGGTATCTCTATTTGAAAAAAACCATTTAAATCTGTTTTGCCAACTTCAACTGTATCATTAATCATAATTGATGCTAATGGCACAGTTCCTAAATCCTCAGCAATAACTCTTCCTTTAATAGTTTTGTTTTGAGAATAGAGACTAACTGTTGAAACTCCGAGTACAATAAAAATGATTATTAATTTCTTCATTGTATTATCATTCTTTTTTGGGTGTATACTTATCTGTATAATTGTACTCTGCTGGTATTGTATTGCCACCGGTAATTCTATACAGTATAATAAAACTTGCGTTGGGCATTATCGGCTTTTGCCCTTGAAGACGGCTAACGTCTTTTCGCCGCCGTAGGTGTTCCCTTCCTGCTTTCAAATTTAAAACATTTTCCCCTCCCGAACGGCCCCCGCCTGGTCTTCGACCAGCGGGCAGCTCAAGGCCACTGTTAGTTGCCCGAATAATGTGTCAACATGTTAAACACGTCTGACCCGTCATGATAAAATTTTGCTGAAGAGTAATAATATTCTTCCGGATAAGTGCATAAACCTGCTGCTATAGGATTAAGATGTATATATTCCAGTTTCTGAGCAAATACTGCCGGGGTTCTTAATTCAATACTTAAAGGTTCACGTTTCCATATCTGGTAAA
>JAYSTT010000083.1:0-1762 GCA_043719495.1 Ferruginibacter sp.
TTGTCATCCTTATAAATACAGTATATGAAAAAGGCAGCATATTTTTTAATTCCCATAATTCCAATAACATTATTTATAGTTAGCTGTAAAAAACAAGCTGTAAATAAAGGTATTTACAACGTAAAACTTAAGGAATGCAATACTTCATGTAAAGACTTTATTATTTGCTTCGATTCATTAATTACCGAATCAAGGTGTCCATCTGATGTAGTTTGTATTTGGGGGGGCGTTGCTGTGGGAGAATTTTCTTTTAAACAAAATGGCAGTGTTGTACATTTTAATTTGGCAACAGGTAATATTTTAGATTATCATACCGATACGCTGATTAACCAAATAAAAATTTCACTGCAAAATATATTGCCCTATCCAAAATCCATACAGCCATCAACAGCACTAACAGAAGCGGTGTTAAAAATAAATTGAAATATTTTTTTTTAATCTTGAGGATAGATTTTTTATTAGCCTAAATTCGTACCCTCAGTGGCTGTAAAAATTTCTATAGTAATTCCAACTTACAACGAAGCAGAAAATATTGTTTCGTTAATTACATACTTAAATAATAACAGTAATAATTTAATAGCCGAAATTATTGTAAGTGATGGTAATAGTAATGATGAAACAGTTGATCTTTCCAAAGCCGCCGGCGCAATAACTTTTACATCACCCGAAAAAGGCAGGGCAGCACAAATGAATTACGGCGCTTCAAAATCAACCGGCGACATTTTATATTTTGTACATGCTGATACATTTCCGCCTGAAAGTTTTACAACAGATATTATTGAAGCGGTAAAAAATAATTTTGATTGCGGTCGTTATCAAACCAAATTCAACAGTAAAAAATGGGTATTTAAATTCAATGCATTTTTTACCAGGTTCGATTGGTTTATTTGTTATGGTGGCGACCAGACTTTTTTCATCACCAAAAAATTATTTACTGAGCTGAGCGGTTATAATGCGGCTATGCAAATAATGGAAGAATACGATTTAACAGCAAGGGCAAAACAAAAAAGCCGGTATAAAATTTTTAATAAAACAGCTTTGGTAAGTACCCGTAAATACGAGGGCAGGAGATGGTGGCAGGTACAAATGGCCAATAGAAAAGCTGTCCAATTATTTAAAAAAGGGGCCAGCCAAATAGAGATAGCAAATACATATAGGGAAATGCTGAAAAAATAAATAAAACAGCCAAAGTAAATTTAGCCAATGAATATTAAAAGATGACCCTTTTATTTGAAAACGGACTTACCAAAATTTCCCCCGGAAAAAAAACTGAGTATTTAGTTTTTAAAATTATTGCTGTAGCGGGCAGCAAGTTCCGATCTGGAATGAACATTTAGTTTTCGGTAGATATTTTTTATATGAGTGTTAAGCGTTTCTACCGAGATGAAGATGGCACCTGCAATTTCTTTATAGCTGTTGCCTTTCATCAGCAATTGTAAAATTTCTTTTTCTCTTTCAGTAAGATGAGACTCATCCAGTTCTTTATCTTTTTGTTGTTGATGTTGAAAATAGTCCAGCATTTTGGCGGCAATCATGCCGTTCATAGGAGATTCGCCTTTATGCACTGCTTCAACTGCATCTAATATTTTTTGCGGACTATCTTTCTTCAGTAAGTATCCATTAGCACCGGCTTTTATTGCGCCGAAAATTTTTTCATCGTCTTCAAATACAGTCAGCATCAGGATTTTTATTTCAGGCCATTTTTTTTTGATTTCCCACACAGCCTGTATGCCATTCATGCCCGGCATATCTATATCCATCA
>JAYSTT010000084.1:0-1761 GCA_043719495.1 Ferruginibacter sp.
TCGTTTGATGCGGATAATGTAATATTTTTTATTTCTGCTTCATAGTTTGCATCAAGTGTATTATCACTTTTAACCAACGAATTGTACCATATGCCCATATTTTTCCAACTGTTCATTTCGCCGGCATAACCATCCAGTTCAAATTTATTTGGAGCTATCAAAATCCATGGATAACTATTTTGGATATCCCCACTTCCGTCTTCATATTTTTTTGCAGGCAAACTATTTACATTCCAGGTATAGGTTTTAGTTTCTTTATCATTTTCATCTATCTGCGGAGTAAAGGATGCATTCATTGCTTTAAACCTGATATCAAGATCTTTAGGTACTATAATTGAAAATGAAGATTTTTCAACTGCTTCATCGGTTCCTTGAATATAATAACCGGGATAACTGAAGATGCCATGATATATGATGGTATAATCAAAACCAATGGTGATTGGATATTTATTTTCTGCTATTTGGTAGAAATTTATTTTACCATCAGGTACAAGGCCTGAACCTCCACTCTGTATGGTCAGATCTTTCTTTTTAAATTTATTAATTACTTTACCAAGTTCATCATAAACTTTTATTTCAACATCTTCAAGCGAATGAAATTTATCAGAGAACTGATAAAAAGCCAATTCGTCTTTTGCGGAAGGATCCAATATGGTAATTACCTGTTGCACTTTGTATGCAGCTTTACTGATACTCTTTATTTCAAATTCTCTTTTTTCAAATCGTTTTACAGAATGCGCATCCTTTTTTAATATTTCAGGAATAGATGCAATATCATAATTACCTGACTGGGCAAAAGAGTTTGCTGTAATGAACAATAAAACAAGGGCTGAAAATAATTTTATCATGGAGTTTCTTTCTTTTTAATTACAATTTGCTCATTTAATTTGTCTAATAATTTTTTGTAAAAATCCTTAAACTCAGGATAATTAGCTACCGGATAAAATGTACGTTTGAATTCCACCGATATTCTTACATTCAGTAAATTTTCATCTGCCTGAATTGACCTGCTGAAAATTATACTGGTATCAGGCATTATCATGGATATGTTTTCCGGCAGCCCATCAAATACATAATTTTGTGGTATGGTAAAGTTGCCAAACAAAGTATAATCCTGCATGAAACCAAAATCAATATCAGTTACTCTTTCATCAGCTATAAATGGATTTTTTTCTAAGTCGGAAAATAAATTTACTGTAAAATAACGATAGTTTCCAGAGCTGTTAAGTGTAGAAGTGAATTTTACTTTTTGTTCTAATGGCAATGAATCTGCTTCTGCATTATTCACTATAAGTTCATCAATTTTTAACGAGGTATAAGCCTTGGTAAAATATTGCTGCTTAAATTTTTCTTTATCTTTTATCCAGCTTTCACAACGTTCTTTTCGGGCATAGTCGGAGCAGTTTACCAAACAGTCTCCCTTCATTATTCCTGCATCATCAATTTCTCCATGTAATGCTGCCATCACTTTGTATTTGTGTTTACTGTCAATTATATCAATCCATTTTCCATCTTCTCCCTCAAAAATAAATCCTTTAGTGTTTACAATGGTTTCAGGTATTAATTTGTAGCTGGAAAATTTATCCGTTGCATCCAGTACAAAATATTTTCCATAACTTTTTACATATGCCATCACTGTATTAAACTGTTGCAAAAAGGGATAAAATCTATTTACCAATCCATTCTCTCTTGTACTTACTAAAATTGGTGTGGCAGTAACATCTGATTTGTTTAAAAGGCAAATCAATAAAAGATTAATAT
>JAYSTT010000085.1:0-4290 GCA_043719495.1 Ferruginibacter sp.
TCCTAAGGATGATCTTTTTTAATTATAACCAAAATATGTTTTACTCTTTATTTTGAATTTGTAGCCAGCTTACTTTTTTTATACCCGTATAAAAAATAGAAAATTAAACCCAATGCCAACCAACCCCCAAACCAAAGCCAATTACTTAATGACATGCCTGTAAGCAGGTACAGGCAGGTGCTTACACCAAGTAAGGGAATAAGTGAATATTTTTTTAAGTAAGCAAACAAAGCCAGGCCAATCATTAATAACCAAAATATTGTTGTAGAAATTTTTGCCGTTCTGCTTTGTGTGGTATTGTTTTTACCAATAAAATCCTGGGCTACGTTTATTTTATCGGATGGTAAAGCCCCGGCCGTAATGCTGTTTGTTAAGTTAATAAATATAGAATCGATATCGTTTTTTGTAACAAGGTATTGCTCAATGTTTTTGGCAACAGCTGTAGTATCAACATTTTTAGTTGGTATTATGGCAGCCAGAGCATCTACCTTTTTTTCAAAAGAAAAATCAATTTTATCTGCAAAATAATTTTTAGTAAAAAATGATAGCAGAACAATTGCGCCAATGATAATTGCCGGGAAAATAAATTGCCCGTTTATAAAAGGGATATGAAAACGCCCCTTCTCTTTTTCTCTTCGGGGTATTAATAATACGCCACCACACACTAAAACAAATGCAAACAGTGTGGCAATACTTGTAAAATCCAGCACAAAAGTTTTATCGGTAAATAAAATGGGCAATCCTACCACCAGGCCGGTAATTATTGTTGCAAAGGATGGTGTTTGATATTTTGGGTGGATTTTTTGAAACATCGGCGGCATCAATCCATCCCGGCTCATAGTCATCCACATACGTGGCTGCCCCATTTGAAAAACGAGTAACACACTCGTCATGGCTACAACAGCTGCTATCGATACAAAAAATTGCATCCAGCCTACATTTAAATTATCTTTTTCAAAAATAAATGCAAGAGGGTCGCCAACGCCATCAAACTTACGGTAGTTAACTGCACCCGTAAGTACCAGGGTTAATAAAATATAAACAACAGTGCAAATTACCAATGAAAGAATCATTCCTTTAGGTAAATCCCTTTGGGGATTTTTACTTTCCTCGGCAAGCACACTTACTGCATCAAAACCAATATATGCAAAAAACACACCACTAACTGCTGCCATTACACCTCCAAAACCATTAGGCATAAAACTGTTTACACCTTTATCATTGGGCGGCATCCAGTTATGTGTAGCTCCTGTAGAAAAAACTAAGTAGCCTCCAACCAATATAATTAGTACCACTACAATTAGTTTAAGAATAACCATTACATTACTAAAATTGCGGCTTTCTTTTATACCACGGTAAACTAAATAAGTGATTAATAAATTTATTACCAGTGCCGGAATATCTACTATCATTTTTAACCCTGCAATAACTGGTGCATTGTTCCATGCATATAATATTTCGGGGTTAGTGCTGCCCCGGTTAATTGCATTTTTTACTTCGGTATAACTATTGCTAAAATAATCGGGTACATGAAGGTTCAGGTGCATTAGCTCTCCCAACTTATCTAAAAAAGAGGTGAAATAATCGCTCCAGCTAAAGGCAACATAAATATTGCCAATGCTATATTCCATTATTAATGCCCAGCCAATTACCCAGGCAAATAATTCGCCAAAACTTGCATAAGCATAAGTGTATGCACTGCCTGCAACAGGGATACGGCTTGCAAATTCGCTGTAACAAAATGCAGTAAAAGCACAAGCAATAGCAGTTATTACAAATAAAATAACCACGCCGGGGCCACCGTGAAAAACTGCGCCGCCAAGGCTGCTAAAACTACCAGCACCAAGAATTGCAGCAATACCAAAAAAAGTAAGGTCACGTAAAGTGAGTACCCTTTTTAGGCCGCCACCATGGGAACCATCGCTGCCTTCGGCTAAAATATTTTCTATTTTTTTTGTGCGAAATAAAGAATTGCTCATTATGGTTTTGGTTTAAGAATTCAAAATAGGAAAAATTCATTTAAAATCAATCAACAAGCAACGATTTATAATTTTAAGTTGTCAGTTAAATATGCATAAAGTTATTAGTCGGCCAGTAATTATTTTATTTTTTTTAGGCAGTTGTTCTAAATCAGACGAAAACAGATCTGTTTTACTGAGAATTGAAAATCCCGGCATCGTCGCATTTGATTCTGTGATAGTTATCAATCCTGCCAATAAGCAAGTATATTTAAACGTAAACAGTAATTCCAAATCAGATTATAAAGAGTTTGCCTTTCTGTATAAATATGCTTATATAAAAGCATATTTTGGTAATCAATCCGCCGTATTACAACCAATAGATTATGTTGGAGAAACAAAGTTTACAAGTGGAAAATTCACTTACAAACTTTTTATAGTTTCCAATCTTACTTCAAATAATATGATAGTAGAAAACCGAAAAGATTAACTCTCCCTAACCATTAAATACTCTGCCAGCTCCATCAAAGGTTTTTTTCGTACCGCAAGTACAGCAGTATCTTCCAAATGTTTCAATGCCGTTTTAAAATAATTTTCTTTTAATTGTTTTGCCCACTCATCTACTTTGCAATCTTTAAAAATTGCCAATACCTTTTCTACTTTATCTGCAGGATTATTGTTTATTAATTGAAGCAGTTGGGTTTTGGCAGCATCAGAAGCCACTTCCATTGCATGAATGAGCAAAAAAGTTTTTTTGTTAGATAAAATATCGCCACCAATTTGTTTACCAAATTTATCGGGGTTACCAAAAGCATCTAAATAATCGTCCTGCACCTGAAAGGCAATGCCAAGGTTTTTTCCAAACTCATACAAATGATTTTGGCTGCCCAGCCCGGCACCACCTAATATTGCACCCAATTGTAAACTTGCAGCAACTAATACAGATGTTTTTAGGGTAATCATATTTACATACTCATCAAAACTTACTGATGGCCATTTTTCAAAATCCATATCCAGTTGCTGTCCTTCGCAAACCTGGCTGGCAGTTGTATTAAAAAGATGCAAGACTTTTTGCAAATTAACAGGCTGTATCTTATTTAAATATTCATAGGCCCTTACAAACATTACATCACCGGCAAGCAATGCTGTTGATTCGCCATATTTTACATGCACTGTTTGCATACCCCGGCGTACGGGGGCCTTATCCATTATATCATCATGTATTAAACTAAAATTATGGAAGAGTTCTATTGCAGTAGCTGCATGATAAGCATCATCGGTAATTTCATCAAATAATTCGTTACCAAGCAGCACACAAACCGGACGGATGCGTTTGCCCCCTATACCTAAAATATATTGTGCAGGGTTGTATAAACTTTCGGTGTGATTGGGAAAGTGGCGAACGTTGAATTTTTTTTCAAATAATTGGGAGAGTGCTGTAAAAGAATGCATGCAGTTTACAAATTAAATTCTGCACAAAATTGGGCAGGTGAAATTATTTTTGTTTCAAAAAAAGAAGGAAAAGTAAAATCTTTTGTGTTCCCGGTAATTAAATATTGGGCCGAACTTATTGCAGCTAATTCTAAAAAAAAATTATCCAGAAAATTTTTTATCAAATTAAATTTAGTAAAGGGGTTATAATGAATACTAAAATTTGACAACAACTGCAGGATGCTATTTGCAGCTTCTAAAAAGGAAGGGATTTGTTGAAATTTTGGGTAATTAATTACATTGTAATATTCTTTTTCAACATCACTAGATAAACAAATTAAAGCTTTTCCTGATGCTGTAAATTCTATAATTGAATAGGCATTTTTTCCCTTTAATATTGCTGAAATGACTACGTTTGTATCAAGAATTATTTTTTTCATTTCGCATTTCCAATCTTACTTCTTTAATAATAACGTTAATCTCCTCATCTGTCATTTTATTTAATCCGGCAATCTCAGTATTTCTATGAACTTTTTCGAATAATTCCCTAAGCTCTTGTTGTTTTAGTTTCCGCAATAATTCATCTAATCCAATTGCTGGGGTTTTAATACCTAAATTATTATACTGGGTATCCGGTATTTCCAATGTTACGCTTTTCATAATCATTTTGTTTTACCAAATTTACTTATTTTTTCTTTTTTAACCCAACTTTTGGTTTAGCCGCCTGCTTAATTAAAGCAGTATTGGTAACTTTAGCTTTTACATTTCCTCCGGGTACCCACTCATAATCCAATTGCCGCTTACCCAGGTTTGCCGCCACCACTTTTATCCTCACCTTATCCCCCATCCTAAATTTTCGTTTGGTACGCAGGCCTACCAAAGCATAATCCGTTTCATCCAA
>JAYSTT010000086.1:0-1759 GCA_043719495.1 Ferruginibacter sp.
ATGACCGCTTCGCTATTGATGCCAAACATATACCCGCCCTTATACTCCATTGTAGTGGGTGGCGCTTTGTATTCGCCTTTATTGAAATCGTCATCTGCCAAAGACTTAATAAAAGTATTAAAGCCCTCATCCATCCAGCCGTATTTACGTTCATTGCTACCTACGATCATTGGAAACCAGGTATGGCCAAATTCGTGATCAGTAACACCAAACAATCCCGCTGTTTCTGCTTTGTTACCACAAAAAACAATCCCCGGGTATTCCATACCTCCAACATTGCTGGCAACATTTGTTGCTACCGGGTAAGGAAATTCGTACCATCTTTTGCTGTAATTCTCTATGCTGCCCTTGGTATATTCTGTTGCCCTGCCCCATGCTTTTTTTCCATTGCTTTCTGCGGGATATACACTCATTGATAAACAGCTTTTACCACTGGGCAAATTAATTTTAGCTGCATCCCATATAAAACTTTTTGAAGATGCCCATGCCACATCCCTTGCATTGGTAATTTTATATTTCCATGTAAGCATCGCTCCTTTTGGCCTTGATGCAGGATCGGTTACTTCTTTCTCGGTTCTTATCATTACAGTTTTGTCACTTGTCTTTGCTTCTTCCAATCTTGTAATTTGTGTTGCAGTTAAAACTTCATTTGCATTTTGCAGCTCGCCGCTGCAAACTATAATATGGTTTGCTGGTGCAGTAATGGCTACATCAAAATCGCCATACTCCAAATAAAATTCACTGGGGCCCAAATAAGGGTCAATGTTCCAGCCGCGTACATCATCAAACACACACATTTTTGGATACCATTGTGCCACAGTAAAAATATCGCCTTGTTTTGTTTTTAAAATACCGCAACGGTCGGCGCCATATTCGGGTAACAAAAATGAAAAATCAATTTTAATTTTAATTACATCGCCACCGGGTTTTAAAGCATTGTTTAAACGTATCTGCATCCTGGTGTCGGTAATTAAGTAGTTGGCATCGCTGTTATCATCCAATATTTTTACCGCTGTTATTTTATCGCCGCCATTAAAAGCATTTTTACTGTCGCCATACCTGCTGCGGCTGTCAACAGGCATACGTGCCTGTCCACGACTATCTTTATTAAACAAATTTTGTTCTAATTGCAGCCACAAAAATGGTAAAGTATGTGGACTGTTATTTTTATAAGTAATGATTGCACTGCCAGTAATTTCGTGTGTTACCTCATTTAGTGCAACTGTAATTTGATAATCTGCTTTGTTCTGCCAGTAACCAGCATTTGGTTCGCCGGTTACAGCCCTGCTACTGGTACCACCTGTAGTATAAAATAATGGCGAGAATAATGTATGGGGGTTATAATTTGTTTCAATATTTTCCTCTGATTGAGCAAAAGCTATTGTAGTAAAGAAAACTAATAGAGTGAGAGATAGAATTATTTTTTTCATGTATTTTATTTTATACTATGAAGATAGATAAAACAAGTTTAATGCTGAAAACGTATTTATTAATAAAAGTTAAAAGTTGCAGGATATAAGTTTCCGGTAACATTACTTCCATTCTTCAAGGAGTTTTTTCCCGGTCTCTTTTATGGTGGTATCATCCTCGGTATAATTGGGGATAAGCATCATTTCGTTAAGTAAGGCTTTGGCTTTGGCTTTTTGATTATTGCGTTGATAAGCCTTTGCCAGTTCCAGGTAATTTAAAATAAAGCCCGGGGCTAATGTTTTGGCTTTTTCAAAAGCAGCAATACCGGTCTTTAAAGAAGAAGCAGGAA
>JAYSTT010000087.1:0-4286 GCA_043719495.1 Ferruginibacter sp.
TATTTCATAAGTAGTCCGAAGGACTGCGTTGAAATATTAGATGGTATTATGCCGACAGAAAAACTATTGGACTATTTATAGTGTATAGTCGGTATAAAAGACTCATTTTTGGTTTTTTAGTCAGAAATTTTTATTTACGAAAACCTTTTCGTAAATTTTATTTTATTTTACATGATAATTGTAGTCAACAATTAATTATGGTAAGCACTAAATAAGCAGCAGAATAAGTATTATGAATCTTAAACAATTAGCCAAAGAACTGAATTTGTCCATTTCATCTGTTTCAAAAGCATTACGGGACAGTCATGAAATTAGCGAAATCACAAAGAAGTTAGTTTTGGCCAAAGCAAAGGAGTTGAACTACCAGGTTAATCCTTTTGCCAGTAGTTTAAGAAAACAGAGAAGCAGAACCATTGGAGTAGTAATTCCGGAAATTACTTATAATTTTTTTGTGCAGGCAATTAATGGCATCGAATCTATTGCACAGGAAAAAGGGTATCATGTATTAATTTACCTATCTCATGAAGATATGGAGAATGAAATAGCCATTACCAGACTTTTACAAAGTGGCAGGGTAGATGGTATTTTGATGTCTTTATCCAGCCAAACGGATAACACCACTCATTTGGAAGAATTAAGGGAAAAAAATATTCCGCTCGTTTTTTTTGACAGGGTAGCTGAAAATATAAATGCTCCCAAAGTAATTACAGATGATTATAATAATGGCATAATGGCTACTGAACATTTGATTGAAAAAGGCTGCAAGCGAATTGCTTTTCTTTCTTTTTCTACCAATCTTTCCATAATTAATAATAGAATGGCAGGATACCTGGAAGCACTTAAAAAAAATGGAATAAACTATAACAGTAACTTAATTATTCAATGCAATAATGATGATAAAAAGAACAGACTACTAATCCAAAAGTTATTAAACGGAAAAAACAGGCCCGATGGTATTTTTGCTTCAGTAGAAAAGCTTGCACTGACCTTATATGAAATATGTGACGAACTAAAATTAAATATTCCCCGTGATATTAAGATAATCAGTTTTTCCAACCTTCAAACAGCAGCCCTTTTAAATCCATCATTAACCACTATAACTTTACCCGCCTTTGAAATGGGGCGTGAAGCAACTTCTATTCTATTTAAGATAATAGAGAAAAAAGGAACCAATACCATAATTGATAAAACACTTTTAGAATCATCCTTAATTGAAAGAAATTCTACAAAGGGAAAACGTAAAAGCAAATAAAATTAATTGTATATTTTTATAATCTTAACAATGTATTGAAATATTGGGATTGTGTTTATGATTACTTCCTAATATAATAACCCTATTCAAATTAAATCAAGCAGCAAAACTCCAAGTAGTCCTAATATTGAAATAAAAGTTTCCATTACCGTCCACGATAAGAAAGTTTGCTTGAGTGTGAGTTTAAAAAATTCTTTAAACATCCAAAAACCTGAATCGTTAATATGTGAACCAAATACACTTCCTGCGCCCACGGCCAACACCATCAATTCGGCAGAAACAACACCTGATGCTACTAATGGCGATAGAATTCCTGCTGCCGTTATACCTGCTACAGTAGCCGAACCAATGGCTACTCTAAGTAATGCTGTTATCACCCATCCAAATATTAGTGGAGGCATTTGCCATTTTGTACTGAAGGATGCAATGTACTCTCCGGTGCCACTATCAATCAACACTTGTTTAAAAATACCTCCGGCAGTAATAATTAATAATATCATAGCAATACCTGAAATAGCTTCACCTAACCATTTCATTACCGTTTCCATTTTGTGGCCATTGCGTAATCCAAAAAAGTAAATAGCTGCAATAACAGCAATCAGCAATGCTATAGTTGAATCGCCGATAAAAAGTAGTGTGGTTTTTAAAATAGAAGATTCTTTTAAAAAATTATTCGCCAAAACAGAAAGTGTGATCAGGAATACCGGCAATAAAGCAATGATGAAACTTGGAAAAATTGCCGGCAATTTTTTGTCTGTTGAAATTTGTTCAGATGAAAAAAGGGAACTTGTATCAGTTTTAATGCTTTGCAATATTCTTCCAAGAAATGGCCCTGCAATAATAACTGTTGGGATAGCGATGCATAATCCGTACATCAGCACTTTACCCATATCTGCTTTAAATGCATTGACCAATACTACCGGGCCCGGATGTGGTGGCAGAAAACAATGTGTGGTACTGAGTGCCGCCGCCATAGGTATTACAATATACAATAAAGGCAATCCCGTTTTTCGTGCAAGGGTAAAAACCAAGGGCACAAGAATTATAAATCCTGCATTATAATAAAGTGGTATTCCAATTAAAAACCCTGTAAGTAAAACAGCCCATTGAATATTTTTTAGTCCAAAACTTTTTATAAGTGTTACAGATATTTGTTCGGCAGCTCCACTTATTTCTAAAATTTTCCCCAGTATAGCCCCCAGGCAAATGATTAAAGCTAAGCCACCCAATGTGCTGCCCACTCCCTTTTCCAACGTCTTTACTAATTCACCCGGTTGAATTCCCAAACACAAACCCGTAACGATGGCAACAAATATCAACGATAAAAAAGGGCTTATTTTTTTTACAGAAAGAAAAACCTGTAGCGCTATTGCCAAAATAATGATGATGAAAGTCATTTAATATTTTTTGAATCAAACCCGGAAAACAGCAAGCCAAGTGCTTCCTGATAATTCATTAATTTGGTAAGCCAAATTTATTTCATTTTCATAGAAATATTTAGCACAATTGCTTATTGCATTCTCTTATCATATCATTCGTAATTTCTCCCTTTTCTAATGCGAATCCCTGGTTACTTCACTTCCTGAACTTCCCTGCAAGAAATCCAAATCAGCCCCTTTATCTGCACCCATTACATGTTTTACATACAAATTAATATAGCCTCTTTCTGATGCAATTTTTGGTGCTGTCCAGTCAGCTCTTCTTTTCTCCAACTCTGCATCGGAAACCTCCAAATGCAATTTTCTTTGTTGTACATCCAGTTCAATCATGTCACCATTTTGTACTAATGCTAATGCGCCGCCAATTGCACTCTCAGGAGAAACATGCAATATAGCAGTACCATAAGCGGTGCCACTCATTCTGCCATCGGAAATGCGAACCATATCTTTAATTCCTTTTTGTAATAATTTTTTTGGTAAAGCCATATTACCAACCTCTGCCATACCGGGGTACCCAACCGGCCCTACATATTTCAATACCATCACACATGTTTCATCAATATCCAAATTGGGGTCATCAATTCTTTTATGATAATCTTCTATACTTTCAAATACAACGGCCCTTCCTCTATGTTTTAGTAAGGCAGGAGTGGCTGCCGATGGTTTTATTACCGCACCATTCAATGCCAGGTTTCCTTTTACCACTACACATCCTGCTTCGGGTTGTAATGGTTTTTCGTAAGTGGCAATTACATCTTTGTTGTAGCACGTAGTATTTCCTTCAATATTATCCTGGTGATTTTTTCCGGTAACAGTAATTACATTTTTATGCAAATGATTTTTCAATTCATTAAGTATAACAGGCAAGCCACCGGCATAATAAAAATCTTCCATCAAATATTTTCCTGAAGGCATTAAGTTCAGCAGCAAAGGAATTTTACTTCCCAAAGTATCAAAATCTTCCAGTTTTAAATCTACAGCAATTCTTCCTGCAATTGCAATAAGATGAATAATAAAATTTGAGGAGCCACCTACAGCTGCATTAACTTTTATGGCATTTTCAAATGCTTCCCGTGTAAGAATTTTATCGATGGTTAAATCTTCTTTTACCATTTCCACAATTCGTCTGCCACTTAGTTGTGCCATTACTTTTTTTCTACTATCGGCTGCTGGTATTGCAGATGCGCCAGATAAAGTAAGTCCCAATGCTTCTACCATACAAGCCATAGTTGATGCTGTACCCATCGTCATACAATGACCAATACTTCGGCTCATACAACTTTCTGCAAACTCACAATCCTCTTGTGTCATCTTTCCTGTTTTCATATCTTCATCAAACTTCCACACATGTGTACCGCTGCCAATATCCTGCCCTTTATATTTTCCATTTAACATGGGGCCGCCGGGAACAACAATCGTTGGTAAACCAACACTTGCTGCACCCATTACTGTGGAGGGTGTTGTTTTGTCGCAACCGGTTAATAATACAACGCCGTCAATTGGATTACCCCGGATAGATTCTTCGGCATCCATGCTTGCCAGATTTCTAAAAAGCATTGCAGTGGGTTTCAACAAAGTTTCACCCAAACTCATAA
>JAYSTT010000088.1:0-1757 GCA_043719495.1 Ferruginibacter sp.
CCTTTTTTCATTAAAAGTAATCTGGAGGATGAACTGTAAGGTTCATTAAACTCAGGCCCGGCAGCAATTTGTTTGAACTGTGCTTTAGAAAACAAACAACAAACAAATAGTAAACTAAAAAGGAAAAGCACTTTTTTCATACAGGTTAAGGTTATGAGAAGTAAATATATTAAAAAGCAAAAAGATTCCAAAGCGGAATCTTTTTGCTTTTTAAGATTTTATTTAAAATTAATTAACCGTAATCAACAATGGCTTATATCCACCTTTCTTCATCCTGGCCCGGCCAATAAATTGTTTGACGCTTATTCTTTTAAATTGCGAAGGATATATTTTAACGTCCTCTTCCCTTGTATCAAAAAGTAGTTCCTTTGAAACATCTCCTGAATTATTTATGGTAGCAACTATTACCTGGCCACCATATCCTTCCAAGTGTAATTTTGGTTCCTCATCTGTTTTAAGTGTAAGATTGTATTTGTTATCCAGGTATAAAAAATAATATCCCGATGCATCGGCAACCATTTTGTAACTCATGGTGCCTACGCCTCCTGAATTATCGCCACGCTGCCTTTTTGGTATTTTTTTAAGCCATTCAAAATTACCGGCACTGCCAATTTTTACGCCAATTATATCTTCGTAATACCAGGATGTAGATGATTTATTTTTATACGACGGACTACCATAATAAATTGTATTAGTTTCCACAGCATAGCTTTGCTCCAGGGCTAAAAATAAACTACCGTCTGCATGCACTACAATATTCCTTACTGATAAAAAAGGAGCTTCGTAATCACCTTTTTTCTCTATTCTCCGCTTTTCCCGCTCACTTTCAAATTTTACCAGTTCAGCTACCGGAAATTCGTAGTATCCGTTTTTATATTTTGTTATTTTTCCATCCTGCCCCATTAACGCAAGAAAAATTCCATCGGTACCGGCACCAGTAGATTTTTTGCTGTAGGTACAGGTTATTACCATTTCGTTCAGCGAGTTTTCTACCAGTGTTGCCTGCCTGATAAAGTAATCGCCCATTTCAATTTTTGTATTAAAAATCTGGTTGCTTTCTTTTGTAAATTTTAATACCTCATAATGATAAGCAGACTTACCGGTTTCTTTTTCTTTTTCTTTTCTTTTTTCAGAATCGTAAACTTTAGAAAGCAGGTATGCATTTCCTTTTGCGTCAACCGAGAAATCGGAGTTGTCCATAATAGCTTCGGTGTAAGGCATTGTAAACTCACCGCCCCACAATTTATTCATGTTATCATCAAACACATAAAGGCCTATCTTATCAGTATTCTTTTTATCATTTTTTTCCTCGGGCTTTATTCTGTAGCTAACCAACAACCTGCTTTTATCTGCATTAAAATTATATTCGTATTTACTAACTTTCATTTTGTAGGTTCCCAAAAAAGCATTGTACTCACCATATATTATTGTACTGGCCAGCTTTTGAGCCGTAAACAAATTTTTATCAGGAGAGCTTACGGTTGCATTTTTTATATCAACCACACTGTAATTTAAAGATTCCGTTTGTGATGATTTATCATAATCGCTATGCAGCCAATAGTATTTACTCCCAAAATCAACAAGGGTTTCACTTACAAAGTATTTACTTTTTTCTTCAATCGGTATTACTTTTTCACCTGTTTGCGCAAGCGTATTATAATCGAACTTTAAAAGCGTAAGCTCATCTTTTTTTGTTGAGAGGTTTATGATCCCGTCATTTTCGTTTCCAATAAAAGATAAGTCGTCGGTTTTACGTG
>JAYSTT010000089.1:0-10271 GCA_043719495.1 Ferruginibacter sp.
ATTATTTTACCATTCCACTTTACCATTTGAATGCCAGTTCGTTTTTTGTTTGCTATGCTTATTACGTTGATGTGAAGTTTTTTGTTGCCGGGCAATTGAAGCTTTGCATTTTTTACTAATGGTAACCCAAAAATATATTCACCACTGGCAGGGTTCATAGGATACATACCCAGGCATGTCCAAATATACCAGGCACTCATTTGCCCGCAATCATCATTGCCTACTAAACCATCTGGCCCGGTTTTATACATACTGTCTGCTACCACTTTTATCCATTTTGCAGCCTTTTCAGGATGACCTAAAGCGGTGTACATGTAAATTATGTGATGGCTGGGTTCATTACCATGTGCATACTGGCCAATCAATCCGGTAACATCTGCTGACACATTTTCGCCATGCAGTTCAGATGGGGCAGTAAACAGTTCATCCAGTTTGGCCACAAGTTTTTCTTTTCCACCAAACAGTTCTGCAAAGCCGATTATATCATGTGGCACAAAAAAACTATGCTGCCAGGCCGTTCCTTCTATATATTGACCTTCAAAACCGTGTTCACTTTGCAGTGGGTCAAAGGGGTCAATAAATTTTCCGGTACTGTCTTTGCTCCGCATAAAACCCGTATTGGCATCAAATAATTTTTTATAACTCCTGGCCCGTTGCATAAAAAGTTTATAATCATTTATTTTACCAAGTTTCTTTGCTATCTGTGCAATGCACCAATCGTCAAATGCATATTCTAATGTTATGGTCACACTCCATCCATGTTTATCCTGGGGTAAATAACCGTATTTAATATAGTCTGTTGTACCTCTTATATTTTGTAAGGCACTTTTCTTCATGGCCTCAAAGGCATAAGCATAATTAAACCCCTTTATATTTTTAAGTACAGCATCAGCAATAATAGGCACACTGTGATAACCTGTCATGGTATTGGCTTCCCAGGTACTGATGTCCCAAACCGGAAGCAGCCCGTTATCTTCATATATCTGCAGCATGCTGTTAATCATGTCGGAGACACGATTTGTTTGTGTAATGGTAAATAGGGGATTTAATGCCCGAAACACATCCCATTGGCTAAAGACCGTGTATTTATTTTTTCCTTTGGTGAATTTTAGTTTTTTATTATCATGTGTCTGGTATTCCCCATTAGCATCGTTACTGATAAGTGGTGCCAAACAGGTGCGGTATAATGATGTATAAAACTTTGTTGCCAACGCTTTATCATCAGTATTGATTTTTATTTTCTGTAATTCTTTTTCCCATAACTGTTCTGCGGCTGTTAAAGTTTTTTCAAAAGTGGAGTTGCTTTCTTTATTCAGTTCAAGTAGCGCTTTTTCTGTGTTTACTGTACTTAAAGACACTTTTACCAACAGGTGTTGTGCAGTATTGAATTGTAAGGCAATTTTTACAAGTTTTCCATCTGCTTTATTTTTTACAGCAATACTGTCATCAATAAAAAAATGCCGCCTTACCGGAGATGAAAACTTTGCTGCGAAATAAACTTTCTGTCCTTTGGCCCATCCTGTGCTGTAGCGGTAACCAACCAGTGTATATTCATCTACCAGTTGCAGCATACCTGCTGTTGACTGGTCCCAGTTAATGCGAAAGCCCATATCAAACCGCAGCCATCCATCATTGCCTGGAAATGTATAGCGATGGAAACCCGTTCTTTCACTAGCGGTTAACTCACATTTTATTTTATTATCTAATTCAACAAAATAATATCCGGGTTTTGCACTTTCATTGCTATGTGAGAATGGAGTCTTTATTTTTTCTTTCCGGATTTCATTGGTATCAGTTAATGGCAACAGTGAAATATCACACCAGTCGCCAATGCCGGTTCCGCTAAGATGCATATGGCTAAAACCAGCAATGGTTGTACTTTTATAATGATAACCGGCACACCAGTCCCAGCCTTCGTTACCATTATCAGGGCTCAATTGTACCATACCAAATGGCACCACTGCACCGGGGTATACATGACCATGACCCCCGGTTCCTAAAAAGGGGTCAACAAATTTAGTAAGATTTTGTGCTTTATCATTTAATGAAGAAGCAACCAATAAAAAGAATACTAAATATCTTTTCATACAAAAAACTTATTGAAAATTATTATTGAATAAATGGATACTGTCCCTGAAAAAAAGGTAGTTTATCTTTTACCCCTTCATAAAAAAAGAAGCTTTCTCCTTTAAACCCAAGTTGCCGGTTTTTAGCAATAAACTGTTTCATAAGATCGTCGCTTTGGATGGTAGTTCCGGATTTTACCAATACCCCTGGATAAAAAGGTACTGCAGTATTTCGATAATACCCTTTTTGCTGAGTAATTACAGTGGTATAATCAGCAATAGTATATCTATAACATTGTGGTATGATGGCATCTACCCAACTGCTATCTACCCAGGTGGGCCAATCTTGTAAATATTCGTTTAAGCTAAATGGATAAGGGCTTGGACTCATAGTGAATTGTATTGCCGGTTTTATAGCTTTCACTTCGGAGCGTAAACGTTTTAAAAAACTATTCAATTTTTTAGCTCGCCACTGTATCCAGCCTGCATCCATGTTATTAGCGGGAGGATTTACTCCATTTTCTGTAAAATATAAATTTGTGGTGTAGCTATCATACCCGGAAGTAGAAGGAACAGCTGGAAGCCTATCATCTCCCTGAACCCCATCTACATTATATTTAGTAGTTACTTCCTTAAAAAGATCAATCATATAGTTTTGTACTTCTGGGTTAAATGGATTTAGCCAGTCAAACCCATTTTTTACTACCAGCTTACCACTAATGTCTTTCGCAGCCCAGTTTGGTTTTACTGCAACAATAGCTCCCCCATTTGCGGAGTAAGAGGAAGAAAAACCATATTCAAACCAGGCATGTACTTTTATCCCGGCTTTATGCCCTTCATCAATCATTTCCTGTAGCGGATCTCTACCAGCAAAACTTTCTCTAATAGGAATTCCAATTAAATTTTGCATTACTGTACTTGGATAACAGGTACGTGCATTATTATATACTACCACAAAAATATTATTAATATTGGCAGTTTTACAGGTTTGCACACATTGCTGTATATTAGCCCTGCTCTCCAAAGCTGTGCTGGCAGCAGTAGTAACCCATGCAGCTCTTAACGCATTGGGATCCCAAACAGGTGTGGGCGAAGGAGTTGGTGCCGGAGTAGTAACTGATGATTTTTTTGAACATGAGTAAAAAACAACAAAACACGATATCACAATTATAACCCGGTATTTAAAATTACAGTTTACTTTATGCAAATTGTTCATGGGAATATATTTTATCAAACTTAAGTAAAATATTTTGCAATTATTCAATAGTTTTTAATTTATTTTATTATCTTTCCACAGTAATAATTAATAAGTATAAATAACAAACTTTAATGCTTAATAAAAAAACAAAAAAAAGGCACCCTGCTTTTTGGATACCAACCACATGGCTTGCAATGGGTTTACCATTTGTTGCCCTTGCTGCTGCCAGTGCTATAATGTACAAAAACATGGGTATTTCAAATACACAAATTGCTTTTTGGACATCCCTGATTATGTTGCCCTGGACATTAAAACCTTTGTGGGGGCCTTTTTTAGAAATGTTTAAAACCAAAAAATTCTTTGTTTTTACTACGCAGATATTTACTGGCGTTTTATTTGGCCTGGTAGCATTAAGCCTTCATTCTAATTACTTTTTCGCTATTTCTATAAGTATTCTGGCAATAATAGCTTTTAGTGGTGCAACCCATGATATGGCTGCTGATGGGGTTTACCTGAATGAACTGGATGAAAAAATGCAGGCTAAATATGTGGGATGGCAGGGTGCTTTTTACAATATAGCTAAAGTACTCTCGGGAGGTGTTTTGGTTTATTTTGCAGGAGAACTAGAGAAAACCATTGGTGTAGTTAATGCCTGGACAACTGTAATGCTACTATATGGTTTAATAATGGTTTTGCTGGGTTTGTATAATATGAAGATGTTGCCCACCGGGGGTGTCTCAAAAAAAGTGCATTCAGTTAAAGAAGGTTTTGATACGTTAAAAGATGTGATGATAACATTTTTTCAGAAAAAAAATATCTGGTTCAGCCTTTGTTTTATCGTTTTTTACCGGTTTGCAGAAGGACAGGCCATTAAAATTACGCCTCTTTTTTTTAAAGCCACCAGAGCAGAAGGAGGGTTAGGCTTAACTACTTCTCAAATTGGTATATTATATGGAGTGTTTGGATCTATAGCTTTTGTGCTGGGGTCAATTGTTGCAGGATATTTTGTATCTAATAAAGGGCTTAATAGAAAAACCTTATTGATTTTATGTGCTTTCTTTAATATCCCATTTGCTGCCTATGCGTTTTTAGCTATTACGATGCCACAAAGTTTGTATATAATTGGAGGTGCGGTTGCTATTGAATATTTTGGATACGGATTTGGTTTTGTTGGTTTAATACTTTTTATGATGCAACAGATAGCACCTGGTAAATATAAAATGGCACATTATGCGTTTGGCAGCGGATTGATGAATTTAGGCTTTATGGTACCCTCCATGATAAGTGGTTTGGTAAGTGATTATTTAGGCTACAAAGAATTTTTTATCTGGGTTTTAATTTCAACTATTCCTGCGTTTTTGGTTACCTGGTTAGTGCCTTTAAATAAAGTAGAAGATGAATTAGCAGTAAAACCGGTAGCTTAATTGAAAGGTACAAATAATAGCCTTTATTTAAAAAGACATGGGTTTACAAACCTGAATTTGATAATTATACGGAATAAATAAACGTAGTTATGCTGATAACCGGAACTTTTATT
Organism: Ferruginibacter sp.; assembly: GCA_043719495.1. Taxonomy (GTDB): domain Bacteria; phylum Bacteroidota; class Bacteroidia; order Chitinophagales; family Chitinophagaceae; genus Ferruginibacter. The sequence goes on from JAYSTT010000089.1 coordinate 4,802, forward strand.
GATGAAATCAGTCACGACATACCCCACCAAAACTGGAGTGCCAAAGAATGGGAACAGGATTTTATATACATGAAAAGCATGGGCATTAATACTGTAATTATGATTCGATGTGGTTACAGAAAATTTATTACTTATCCTTCGGCATATCTTTTAAAAAAAGGTTGCCATCAACCCCCTATTGATTTAGTGGAATTGTTTTTATCATTGTCAGATAAATACTGCATGGATTTTTATTTTGGGTTATATGATAGCGGAGAATATTGGGATACCGGCGATTTATCCAAAGAAATAGATAGCAACCATTTTGTAATTGATGAAGTTTGGGATAAATATGGCCATCATCCATCCTTCAAAGGCTGGTATCTCAGTATGGAAATAAGCCGCAAAACAAAAGGAGCCATTAAAGCTTTTCATTCATTAGGTTTACAGGGCAAACAGAAAAATGGAAGACTTGCAACTTTTATCTCACCCTGGATTGATGGAAAGAAAGCAGTGCTTTCATCAACTGAAATTATAGCAAAGGGTAATGGGATTTCCCTGCAGGAACATGAAACAGAATGGAATGAAATTTTTGATGGCATTAAAGATGCAGTGGATGCCATTGCATTTCAGGATGGCCATGTTGATATTAATGAACTTGCAGATTTTTTGCACATCAATAAAGGCCTTGCAGATAAATATGGATTGCAGGCTTGGACAAACAGTGAAAGTTTCGACAGGGATATACCCATCAAATTTCTCCCGATCAAATGGGAGAAATTAAAGCTTAAATTGGATGCTGCCCAAAAAGCAGGTTATGAAAAGGCAATCACTTTTGAATTTTCCCATTTTATGAGCCCTCAATCCATGTATCCCTCTGCTCATCATTTATTCAATCGCTATTTGGAATATAAAACTGAAATTCTCCATACATGAAAAATATACTTTCATTTTTATTTTTAGTAACAGTTTCTCAAATACAATTAATTGCACAAATAAAACAGCAACCCATTCGTGGCACCTGGATTACAAACGTTGCCAGCGATGTTTTAAAATCAAAAATAAATATTAAAGAGGCCATAAAAATTTGTAAAGAAAATGGTATCAATAATGTGTATGTGGTAGTATGGAATAACGGTGTAACCATGTATCCCAGTAAAGTAGTGGAAGAATATATCGGCATTAAACAGTCAAAAATTTATACTGACAGAGATCCAATAAAAGAGATCATTGAGGAAGGGCATAAAGCTGGGATAAAAGTACATGCCTGGTTTGAGTTTGGATTTTCTTATAACTATGGAGATAGTAATTGCCTATGGCAAAAAAAATATCCCCATTGGGCAGGAAGAGACATAAAAGGCAATCACTTACAAAAAAATAAATTCTTTTGGTGGAATTCATTGCACCCCGACGTACAGGCTTTTATGAACCGGTTAGTACTTGAAGTGGTAAATAATTATGACATTGACGGTATACAGGGCGATGACAGGCTGCCTGCAATGCCCAGTGAAGGCGGTTATGATGAAGTAACAAAGAAAATGTATGCTGAAGAACATAGTGGAAGCCTGCCTCCTGAGAACTCAAAAGATACAGCCTGGGTGCAATGGCGTGCCGATAAATTGAGTAACTACATTAAACAATTATACCAATCGGTAAAAGCGGCAAATCCAAAATGCATTGTTTCATGGGCTCCCAGCATTTATCCATGGAGCAAAGAACAATATTTACAGAATTGGCCCGCCTGGTTAAATGAAGGCTATGCCGATTATATTTTTCCTCAATTATACCGCTACAATATAGAAGCCTACAAAAAAATAATAGATGAATTGAATACGCAGGTTACTGCTGCACAAAAAAGTAAAATTGTGCCCGGCATTTTAACTTCTTTAGGTGATGGCTATTTAGTAAAGAAAGAAATGTTGCAAAAAATGATAGCTTATAACCGTAAAAACGGGTATAAAGGAGAATGTACTTTTTATTTTGAAACACTTAGGAGGTTAGGAAAATATTATTAATAAACTTTCAACGTAAATTGATTACCGGCCAGTTTAAACTTAAAACATACCCTTTTTCCTCTCTATGTTCCACTAAAAACTTAACAAAAAAAATATTTGGTACATATGTTATTCACATTTTTTATTTTAAGTGTAAAAAATGATTTTTTAAGTGTTTTTTTTAATTTCATTCTCCCTATCTTTGCAATCCTAAAAATTAAAAGAAAGAATTGGTAGCTCAGTTGGTAGAGCAATACACTTTTAATGTATGGGCCCTGGGTTCGAGTCCCAGCCAGTTCACCAAGGGAGTTCATAAAATGAACTCCCTTTTCTTTATGCCAGTTACTTATATTATCTATTCTGCAAGGTTGAATAAATATTATATCGGTGCTTGTATTGACTTTCAGCGCCGTTTTTACGAACACAATATTGGGCATTCTAAATTCACCTCTACTGGAATCCCCTGGGAGAAAAAATTTCTTCTGGAGTTTGCAACTTTGCAAGAAGCAAAAACATTTGAATTAAAAGTAAAAAGAATGAAATCAAGAAAATTTATTGAAGAATTGATTGCTCAGGGGTAGAGCATCCCGATTTTATCGGGAGGGCCCTGGGTTCGAGTCCCAGCCAGTTCACAAAAAGAGCCTCCTGATGTTGTGTTTTTATTTTAAGATTTCTTTACTTTTCGCCATATAACTCTCTTATTTTTGCCTATAAATTATTTTATGACTACATTTTTCAAAAATAAAGTGGTTGCGGTTACCGGAGGAAGTGATGGTATAGGAAAAGCATTAGTGGATTCACTGGTAGAAATGGGTGCAAAAGTAGCTACCTGTGGCCGTAACCAGGACAAGCTATACGATTTACAAGTCAAATATTCTGGTATGTTATTACACACTATTGTGGCCGATGTTAGTAATTTAAATGATTGTAAAAATTTTATCAACTCTACGATAAATACTTTTGGGGGCATTGATATACTGATAAATAATGCAGGCATTTCCATGAGGTCGTTATTAAAAGATGCAGAAATTGATGTGCTTAAAAAAGTGATGGATATAAATTATTACGGAACAGTATATTGTACCAAACTGGCATTAAATTCCATTATAGAAAGAAAAGGAACCATTGTGGGTGTTTCATCAATTGCAGGTTACCGTGGTTTACCCGGCAGAAGCGGCTACTCAGCCAGTAAGTTTGCAGTAAATGGCTGGCTTGAAGCGGTAAGAACAGAATTACTGGATGAAGGAGTAAATGTAATGTGGGTTTGCCCTGGTTTTACAAAATCAAACATTCGCAATGCTGCATTAAACAGTAAAGGTTTTGGCCATGGAGAAAGCCCAATGGATGAAGACCAGTTGATGAGTTCTGAAAAATGTGCAGCCCATATATTAAGGGCTATTGAAAAAAGAAAAAGAACTTTAGTGCTTACTTTCACAGGAAAACGTACTGTTTTTATGAATAAATTTTTTCCGTCATGGACAGATAAACTGGTGAAAAAATTCTTTTTTAAAAATGGAGAACTGGTACACTAACCAGTTTAAAACAATTATCTAATTAACCACTACACTAATTTACAAATTAAAATGCCTTTACTTACCCTTATATCTGACATTGGCCAGCAGGATTTTTTAGTTGGGGCTGTAAAAGGTCAGTTGCTGCAGGCAAATAATGGCTTTAATATTGTGGATATAACACACCACCTGTCGCCATTTAATTATCCTCAGGCGGCTTATGTTTGCCGTAATGCTATAAAAAATTTTCCTGAAGGAAGCTTTCATTTGGTTTTGGTAAATTTATTTGATGAAAAGCCTGAACATATGTTGCTGGCACAACATAATGGCCATTTTATTGGCTGTGCCGATAATGGATTACTTACAATGATTTTGGAAGAAGTACCTCAAAAAGTGGTGGCACTGGCATTGGATAAAACACAACAAAAAAATACCCTTTACTGCACCAATATATTTTCAAATGCCTTTAACCAGTTAATTGATGGCAAAGCTATTGAGGCAATTGGTGATGCAACAGTTTCTATACAGGTAAAAAATCCTTTAAAGCCTATGCTGGGTAATAACTGGATTGAAGGGCAAATTATTTTCATTGATAATTTTGAAAACGTAATAGTAAATATTACTAAAGAAGATTTTGAAGAACAGAGAAAAGGAAGGAGTTTTAAAATTGTATTTAAAAGAGATGAAGTGATTGATAAAGTAAGCGAAACTTATGCTGATGTTACAGAAGGAGAAAAATTAGCTTTATTTAATTCTGCAGGATATTTAGAAATTGCTATTAACAAAGGAAATGCTGCAGGATTATTTGGTTTGCAGGGCTACTCCGAAAAACAACAGCAGCATCAATACATGAGCAACAGGATTTTTTATCAAACAGTAAAGGTTTATTTTGAGTAAATACCCAGTCCACCTACGTAAAGGAACATTAAGGAAGAATGTTGTGAAGCAGTATATAACATAATTAAAGTTGAAAAATGCGATAATGTAAAAGTGTGCACTTCGTTCCTCAGTGTAAACTGTGCCACCGAAGTTAAATAGAATTACAAATGCCGGTAACAAAATTTTTAATAAAAAACAATTAGTTCTCCGACGCCTGACGGAGTAAAGTGCTTGCAATTTTTAAAAAATATACCAACCAATGAAACTGATAAAGAATTAGTTGCTGCTTTTAAAGAAAGCGGTGACAGTAATTATTTAAGCAATTTATACCAGCGATATATGGACTTGGTATTTGGTGTTTGTTTAAAGTATTTTAAAGACGCCGAAAGGAGTAAAGATGCAGTGATGGAAATTTACCTGGATTTAAACACCAAACTAAAGCAGCATGAGGTAGATAATTTTAAAGGCTGGCTGCTGGTAATGGCTAGAAATTATTGCCTGATGCAACTGAGAAGCCCCAGGAATATGAAAACTATGGAATTTAAAGCTGATTTTATGCAATCAGCAGAAAATACGCATCTGAATAGCGAAGTATTAGAAAAAGAGAGCAATTTTGTTAAACTGGAACAATGTTTGGATAGTTTAGAAGAGGAGCAAAAGCAAAGTGTTGAGCTATTTTATTTGGAGAATAAATGCTATAACGAAATTGCCAGCATTACCGGTTACGACTGGAATAAAGTAAGAAGCTATATTCAAAATGGCCGGAGAAACCTGAAATTATGTATGGATGAAAAAGGACTGGAATTGTAGTTAAGAATAAGAAGTAGTTGAGATTGGATGAATTGAAAAAGTTCTCACCAACAGCAATAATGAACGAAAAAGAAAACAATATTATTTACACTGCAAAGGATATAGAACTATATCTTACCGGTAAGCTTACCCCTTTGCAGATGCATGCTATAGAAAAAGCTGCGTTGGATGATGATTTTTTAGCTGAGGCCATTGAAGGGTACAGCGGAATGAAAAATGATGAATGGAAGAATGAGCTGGCTGCATTAAAAACTCAATTTAAACCTAAAACCTCTGCAAAAATTATTGCTTTACCAA
>JAYSTT010000090.1:0-1752 GCA_043719495.1 Ferruginibacter sp.
AATTATTAATCTTATTAGGTAGCACGGCATAAAAAAACCGCTACACTTTTTTAAAATGTAACGGTTTTTACTTTCTTGTATTTTTATTGCTCTCTTATAACTTACCGCACAGAAACCCTGCCGCACTCTGCTCTGCTGCATTTCTGCGCTAGGGTCGCATCTCTGCGCCATTAGGTGGTTAAATTGGATTGAACAATCTATAAACTAATGCGAAAATGAATAATAAACATGCAAAAATTCCTAATAAAGATGCAATTCTAGTGTTTAAATTCTGAAAATTAGGATTCACGATTAAGTATTTATAAACTTTTCTTAATAATACATACTTGTAGATTTTTTTATTGTGCTTTTCATTTATCTCTTTTGCATAAAAAAATACAAACACACTAAACATAAACCCTGCAAATGATAAAAAGATAAAAATTATTACAATGAAAGTTTGCATTACCACAATTTAAATTTAAGAATGTCAGGGGTATAACCCCAAGTTGCTCCAAATTGAGGGGTATAAGCCCCTATTCCTGTAGAATAGCTTCCCGATAAAGGAGACCATCCAGATGAAGATCTTTGAGCTCCAAGAATATACCCCCCACCTACACTATACCCACTGCCACTCAGAAAAGAATTAATATCACTAGCGCTTGCATTTGGTTTATCCAACTTATTAAACGTAAGACTTGCGGATACCGTTGTTAGCCATCCCTTGCCAACAGAAATCCCAGGGCTAAAATATAGTGTTCCATTTTTATCTAAATTAATAGTCAAACTTGGGCCTACTGTTTTTCCCAAAAACAATCCAGCTGATACATTTAAACTGACGTAATCAATTGCATTATTTTCCGTTTCTATTGGTATTAAAGGATTGTTATCATTAATTGACCTTGACCTATTTGGTGCAATTTCATTTTTTTGTTCAGGCGACTTTTTTAATGGTATTGTAGTTTTAGGTTTTACTGTACTAGATGCTTTTTTAATATTCTCTTTCTCTCCCTTCTTGTTAACTTTATAACCAGTGCCATCTGAATTTAAAACATACCTGTTACCATCAGTAGCATTTATTTTACCAGACTTAAATAAATAAATTTCATCTTTTTCTAAATTTTTGCTTGATTTACTAGTAACATTTTCTTTCCAAACTGGGGTGTAAGTACCATCCTCATTTTTCTTTCCAACCCAATCATCTGGTTTAGACGATTTATTTCCTTTAATATCAAAATATAGTATAGGATTTCCACTAAAACATAAAAAGGGACTTTCCTCTATTTTTTGTTCCGGATCCACATTCCACCTCTTCCCAATCCTACTATCATACTCCCAATACATTGCCGTGGTCAACCCTGCTGCAATTTCATCACTATTTTCTTGCCCATTAAACCCATAACGGTAACTACTATTTGACTGTGAATACTTACGACCTGGCATTTGAGACCCAAAAGGGTAGTAATCATTTGCAGTAACAACATCAGCATTGTAGTAATTCACCACCCCATCATTATCCGAGTCAATAGCTAGTTTCTTATCAGACACAGTCACCAACACGTTCCCTAAATGGTTACTTAACTCAAAGATCTAAAACAAATATACTAAACTATGCAAATAAAAATGCCTCTAATTTCTTAGAGGCTTTATTATATTTTATTCTTCCAGCGATAATGGATACTCATACAACCCATCATACCCAGGATAAAAACCACTCACCGTAATATCTTTTTCTGTACCAATTGTTTTCTTCAATTCATCTAATGTAGAAAC
>JAYSTT010000010.1:0-1877 GCA_043719495.1 Ferruginibacter sp.
GCAGGCGACCGCATCTTGGATCCTCCTTTAGCAACTAGCATACTCAGTAAATCACCAAAGTGTGTGTGTTCATGTGCAGTGCGTGAATTTGCGGGTCTACGACATAAGGCCGATAACCAAAGCGCAATGACCATTTGCTTGATTAAAAACCCCGATAAGTCAAAAGCCCGAAAGCAAATTCGCCGATAAAACGAAGAGACCGAATGCCATTCCCTGATGAACAAAACCCTGAGTATGTATAATGTTTTTGAGGTATTTGTAGTGGCCCACTTAGGTACTTGGCATTTTCAAGTATCGCCGCCTCAATACATCGAACACAGCAAATACGAATGCATCACACAGATCATTTTAAAGTTCTCTGTATTACAGGATCGGGGTCTGTCCGTAAACATTAATCTTTGAACTGCCCTGCCACGAAGTTGAACTCGCGTCGCTGGCGTAAAAATCCAATGCGCTACCGCAATAACCATTATGGGTTAATATACATTGCCGTGGTAAAGGCAGCAGAAGATTCAAGAAATGGAAGAGGGCAGCAGGCCCTCCTTTTAAAAATAGAGGCTGTAGTACCCTGCCTGGCCTGCCATACAAAACTGCAGCCCTCCAATGGTTGAATACTACAAAATCAGCCTATGAATTCACCACTGGGTAGTGGGTACAGACAGTAATGTACCAGAAGCTATTTTTACCTACTATAATTAATGCCTAAATACTGGTAAAGCATCATTAGTTTGAACAATATGTAATTTCCTGCCCTGTCAAAATTAAATTACATATAAATAAATATATGACAAAAACCTTCTGAATGTCAATGAACTACAACTGTGATTCTATAGCTGTTGGCTTGTCATAACGCCTTTTGTAGGACTTTTCCAAAGTCGAGACAATCAATTCGGGTGATAAAAAATGATAGAAGAAGCAAGGCTGCTCGACTGTGCTTGTATCTCAAACGCTGACATAAATACATACCAATTAAACGTTACCAACTGTGCCTACGATACAATATAATGTCCATATTTTAATAAACAGTTGTTGTTTCCATGCATGGTCAGATGGCTTTCCTAATATGTCCGTCCGTCATTTCTACCTGTCATGAATTTGAGCTTGTTTTTATAGCCTTAAAACAACTACAGGGTATTAATTTACATTTTATTATGTTATCATCATCATCATAATTTTCGTTGTATGTCCACTTTCCATGTTTGCATAGGTTGGACAGGTTTCCATGCACGAATGTATGGATTTGAAGCGGATGTTTTATGGCCGGATGCCCTTCCCGACGCCAACCCTACCTATTCTTGAATGCACAGGGTTTGAAATGCACAGGGTTTGAAAACGTTATCAGCACCGATGTGGATGTGGGATATTTTAACATCAGAACATCAGTAAGCATTAGTACAACAGACACACTACTGAGTACCGACATTTAATATTTATTAACATACACAATTACCCTAGCAAGAAAAACTGAGACAGAATAGTTGCAATTAATGCAAAGCCCACTGTAATTGTTGCATGGAAAATTGACCATTTAAGTATCAACCAGCTCAATGATATGACATCAGTGAGCAGAAAGCTTGGGATGTAAAATTTTATCTGTAGCAGATATACCGGGTGCACAAATTGACATTTCAGATAGTGTTTAGATATGAACAAAAAAATGGTTCATGGTAAACGACGTTTGAAGGTCACGTTTACTAAACGTGACCTTCAAATTTGTATAAAAGTAAATAGAATTGCCGCGCCTTACGTAGTAAACTATTCGTAAACAAAATAATGCCAAGACATTCTGCAGAGGACGTCATCATGTAGCAGTCTCTGCCAAATTGATAATCGGTTGGAAAAATTTCTGGATGGTAAGAACTGAACAAAAAAGCATT
>JAYSTT010000091.1:0-1751 GCA_043719495.1 Ferruginibacter sp.
GTAGTGCATAAGCCTCCATGTAAGAATATGGAACACTTTCAGTCTTTATTAACGTAAGAGCTTTGTTGGAATAATCAAGGGCAACCGGATACTGCTTCAGCCTGTAATAATTTTCTGAAATCTCTTTTAATGCCTCAAATTTATTGCTTACTCCCATTGAGTTCGCACCGTCTTCCAGTTGCTGTTTATAAATATCAATGGCATCTTGAAACAGGCCATCTTCTTTGCTCAACAAGGCTCTCAAAAAAATTATCTGAGTTTTCCAAAACATTATTTCAATAGAATCCACTGGATTATATTTGAATTTTGATATTTCATAATTTAATAATTCAGTTGCTTTAGATAAATAATATTTAGATTTTTCCAGGTTTTTAGTTTGGATGTAAGTATAAGAAACAGTTTGATAAAGAGACAACAGCATTAGTGTATCTTTTATTTCCAAGCTATACGTAACAGCTTGAAAAATATTTTCAAGTGCTGCGTCATACTTTTGCTCATTCGAATATAAAACTGATATATTACCCAAAGTTTTAGAGGCATTTTTATAAAACTTGTTTTTCTCATAAATTCGCAATGCCTTTACATAACAGTCCATAGCTTTTTTATTATTACTGCTATTTGAATTGACATTACCTAACAGAAGATAAGCATTCGCTAATCCTTTTTCGTCCCCAATCCTTTCGCATAGATGTAAACAAAGATTAGTGTAAATTAATGCACTGTCGAATTTTTGCTGACGCATATAGAATGTACCAACCTGGGTATAAATTTTAACTTTAACTGAATCCTTAGCGGTTTCAAGTTTTTTTAGTAAATCTAATATCAATGGTTGTTGTTGACAGTAAACATTGAGGTTAAATAAAATGAACAAAAGTATTATAGCTTTTTTATACATATTTATTTTTTTGTTTTATTATTTTGTTGTCAACCACTCCACCACTTCCTGTTTTTTCCTTCTGCTTACCGGTATCATTTTCTTATTTCCCATCATCAACTCCCCACCCTCACCTTTTATATATTGTATCACATGATCTTTGTTCACCAAAAAAGAATGATGTACCCTGCAAAAAGAATAATCCTGCAGTAACTCTTCATATTCGCCAAGGTTTACCGATGAGCAGAAGGGTGGCTGGGCCACACAATGTATATCGGTGTATTCTTTTTTGGCTTCACAAAATAGAATGGTTTCAATACCAATCATTTTGTAACCCTTTAAAACAGGGATTGCTATTTTATTGCTTTTATGATGCGGATGTGCAAGATTGTACACAAGATTTTTTAACTCAGTATCAATAGAAATATGTTCTGAGGCATTTACTTTTTGCACAGCATTTACCAGTTCTGTTATTTCAATCGGCTTTAAAACATAATCCAGCGCATTAAATTTTATCGCTTTTACAGCATACTTTTCATAAGCCGTAACAAACACAACCTTGAATGAATATTCAGTAAATTTTTTAAGCAAATCAAAGCCTGACTCATTTCCCAATTCAATATCAAGAAAAACAATGTCCGGTTTGGTTTTAAGAATTAGGGAATATGCTACATCAATATTCTGGGCACAGCCAACTATACTTATTTCATTAACACAGTATTTTCCCAGCATCATTTCCAAAATCTCTTTATCACGTAAATCATCATCAATAAGAACAGCTTTAAGCATAGAAATTGTTTATTAATGGCAAGATAAAATAGTGGCTTTTAAATAAATTAAGAGGGAACAAAATAGGAAAATATTTTTTGGCATCATA
>JAYSTT010000092.1:0-4265 GCA_043719495.1 Ferruginibacter sp.
GTCACAAGCACAATTATTCCTGTATCTGATGCAGAAATGACTGCAAGGTTAAAAGTGCTGCTACAAGGAAAATATGATGGCGTTTGGGATTATAGAGAAGGCTTGACTGCTGTATTAAAAGATGATAAATACGGCTTTTGTGATAGCACAGGCAAAATGATAATCCCTTGTATTTATGCAGGGCCATCTTCATTTAATGAAGGGGTGGCAGATGTAAAAAAAGATGGGAAATATGGTTTTATTGATAAAACAGGTAAGGAGCTTTTTCCTTTTAGAAAGTATGATTATGTAGGTGGGTTTCAAGATGGCCTGTCGGCATTTAGGATTATTAAAGGGGGAAAAGAATTATATGGTTTTTTAGATAAGGCGGGTAACGAAGTAATACCTGCTGTTTATGGGGTTTTACAAATTTCATGGTTTAAAAATGGTTATGCCATCGTTTACAAAAATGGTAATTACGGTACTATCAATAAACAAAATGCTACAGTAATTCCATTTGAATACGAAATGATAAATGATTTTACTAACGGTATTACCACAGCAAAAAAAGGGGGCAAATGGGGTGTAATAGATACTGCCAATAAAGAGCTGGCACCTTTTACTATGGATTATGAAACCGTTTATGGGTTTAACAGCGGATACGCTTATGTAGAAAAAAATGATGTAAAAGGTTTTATAGATACTAAAGGAAAAGCAGCTTTTACCCAAATTAAATTTAGTGAAATTTTTGGTTTTGGGGCTGATGGCTATGCCATAGTTTGCGAAGAAAAAGGGAAAAGATATTTATTAAATGTAGATGGCAGCACTTTGTTTAAAGGTTCTGTTTATACAGATATAAACCAACTGGAGGACGGTACTTATTTAGTTACCCAGGATAGTGTGCAGGGCATTGTAGATAAAACTGGTAAAATTTTGTTGCCCATAACTTATACCAGTATTTTACCCTTGGATAACAACTTTTTATTAGTGTTTAAAGATGGTAAACGTTATTATGCCAATTATAAAGGCGATAAGCTGGTTGATTATGTTGACTAAGTAGTCAGACATTAAAATATTTTTAGCCCCCGTTTTTAACGGGGGCTTTTTGTTAAAAGCAGTTGTAAAAAATCTGCCATATTTTTAACAGCTATCTTTGCAAATAATTTTTATAACCATGTTATTTACCGATTTAAATTTAAACACCCCCCTTCAATCGGTGTTAAGCGATTTGGGCTTTACCACCCCTACCACTATTCAGCACAGGGTTTTTTCGGTGGTAATGTCGGGCAGGGATGTTTGCGGTATAGCGCAAACCGGTACTGGTAAAACATTTGCATATCTGCTGCCCTGCCTGCGCCAATGGAAATTTAGTAAAGATAAAGCGCCGCAAATTTTAATTTTGGTGCCCACAAGAGAATTAGTAGCACAAGTAGTACAATCGGTAAAAGATTTAACACCATACATGAGTGTACTTGTGGTAGGTGTTTATGGTGGTGTAAATATAAAAACACAAATAGCCGCATTAGCAGAAGGTGCCGATGTGGTGGTGGCAACACCCGGCAGGTTATTTGATCTTGTAATGAACGGCGCTTTTAAAACAAAAGCCTTAAAAAGATTAGTGATTGATGAAGTGGATGAAATGCTTAACCTGGGTTTTAGGACACAACTAAAAAACATACTGGATTTGTTACCAGCCAAAAGGCAGAACCTTTTATTTTCTGCCACCATGACGGAAGATGTGGAAGCATTGATTGCTACTTATTTTAATGACCCGGAAAGGGTAGAAGCTGCACCCACAGGAACGCCATTAGAAAATATTGTACAAACAGGCTATGAAGTGCCTAATTTTTACACCAAAGTAAACCTGCTGCATTTATTATTAACAGAGGATGAAACCATGACCAAGGTATTGGTATTTGCCGCCAGCAAAAAATTAGCCGATGATTTGTATGAGCAACTGGAAACAAAATTTCCGGGAACGGCAGGAATTATACATTCTAACAAAGAACAAAACCACCGTTTTAATACAGTAGAACAATTTAAAAATGGTACTTACCGCTTTATTATTGCTACAGATATTGTTGCCCGTGGTATTGATATTGCCGAAGTAACACACGTTATTAATTTTGATACACCCGATGTGCCGGAGAATTATATGCACCGCATTGGCCGCACAGGCAGGGCAGATAGAAAAGGTATTGCCATTACTTTTATAACAGAAAAAGAAAAACCATTATTAAATGCTATAGAAACCCTGATGAACTACCAAGTTCCAATAGCCGCTTTACCCCAACACCTGATTATTTCTGATGTATTAACAGAAGATGAAGTACCCAAAGTATTTATGAAAACCATCCAGTTAAAGATCCCTAAAAAAGAAGAAGCAGGGCCGGCTTTTCATGAAAAATCTGCAAAAAATAGTAAAGTAAATTTTGTGGTAAGAAGAAAGGACAGGATGATGAAGAAGTATGGCAAACCTAAAACGAGGGGACAGAAAAAATAATAGAGTTAGTGATTTTTAATACTGGAATTATTTCTAATTTTGATGAACAGAGAGATTCCCAATTATTTTTGAAACTCTTAATAACAGTAGATTCTATAGTTTTTGCCGAAGCAATGTATAATTGATTGTTTTGAATAACTGATACAGAAAATAAATATCAATAAAAAACAGGCACCTTATGGTGCCCGTTTTTTATTAAAGCAAAAATTTAGTTCACTATAATTTCCTGCTTTACGGTTTCCTTGCCTGCAATTACAGGAAGGCTTACTTCCAACACACCATCAGCATATTTTGCCACGATGTTTTTTGTGTCGATACTTTCATCCATTGTAAAGGTTCTTCTAAACCCACCACGGCTGTATTCCCTAAGTATCCATTCCGGACGGCTAAAGCCTTCGGGCGGGCTGTAAGAAACGGTGAGTTCATTTCCATTTACATCAAGATGAAAATGTTCTTTAATACGTCCTGGTGCAAATACCAGCATTTGATAACCATCTACAGTTTTAAAAATATTTACTGCTGCCCTTTGCATTGAGCGGATAAACAGAGGGCTCCTGTTTCCGTAAACATTGCCTTTTGCGGCGCATGACTGATTGTAGTTCATGTTGATTTGTTTTAATGAAAAAAATAAAATACATAAAATGAGGCCTAAAAATAATGCCGGTATTAAAGGGCTGTAAAAATGGCATGATTCTATATTATATTCCCGCCACAACTTATATGCTGGTAAATAGTGGCAACGGAGTATAATGATTTTATATAAAATGAGTAAACCGTATTATATTGGAATAGAGTGGAAAAATTATTACCTGATTTAAAATAATGGCTTTAGTTATGCAAAATTTATTTTGGTTAAAGATTTTTTTTGCAGAAGGGGAATTGGGACTAACTTCAATAGTCAGGTTTGTTGAAAAATTTTAATGCTGGTATTTTTTTATAACCGGTATTTGTTTTTTATTAAATAATTTTTCTTTAACGGACAGTATCTTTTTATAAAATATTTTTTTAATAATTAATCTATCAACTAATTAAAAATGAGAAAAGCATCATTACTATTTATCTCTTTATTTATATTGTACAGTTTTTTGGCCGCTCAGTCATTATGGACAGATAGCCTTGTAATTACACCCGAAAGAACCGCTTTTCAGCGTACATCAACTTATGCCGATGTGGTGAAATTTTTAAATGAAATAAAAAAAATTAGTGACAATGTGCATATTTTTTCAATGGGCAAAAGCCTGGAAGGTAAGGATATACCGGTAGCGATTTTGGCAAATCCAAAAATAACCACAGCAGCTGAAGCAAAGGAGAGTGGTAAAATGGTAATATATATTCAGGGTAATATGCATGCCGGTGAAGTGGAAGGCAAGGAATCAGTAATGATATTAATGAGAGATATTTTATTGGGGAACAAAAAATATTTGCTGGATAATCTTATCATACTTTTTGTGCCCATTTATAATACTGATAGTAATGATAAAATGGGAAAGGAAACCCGTTCTTCGCAGGAAGGTAGCCCCATAGAGGCAGGACAAAGAGAAAACAGCCAGGGTTTAGACCTTAACAGAGATGGAATGAAAATGGAGGCGTTGGAAACCCAGGCATTATTTCAAAATGTAATTGTTCCCTGGGACCCACAAATATTTGTGGACCTGCACACTACCAATGGTACATGGCATGCTTACTCACTTACCTGGGCACCCAGTTATCATTCTGCCGGTGAGTATGCACCTTATGATTATACCAATAATAAAATGTTGCCAGCTATCAGTAATATTGTTCA
>JAYSTT010000093.1:0-10245 GCA_043719495.1 Ferruginibacter sp.
TTATCCATACTTACACCACATCCAAAAGAATTTGAACATTTGTTTGGCAAAACAGCAAATGATTTTGAACGGTTACAATTAGCCTTACAAAAATCAAAAGAATTGAACATTTATATCATTTTGAAAGGGCACCACAGTTTTATCAGTACACCCCAGGGAAAAGGTTATTTTAATAATACCGGTAATGCAGGTATGGCTACTGCTGGCAGTGGCGATGTACTTAGCGGAGTAATTACAGGTTTACTTGCTCAGGGCTATTTGCCTTTACACACTTGCTTATTAAGTGTTTACCTACATGGGAAAGCAGGAGATTTTGCCGCAGCAAATCTTTCGCAGGAAGCACTAATAGCAGGAGATTTATTGAATTATTTTGGAGAGGCTTTTAAAACATTAATTTAAAATAGCAAAAAGAATTACGGAAATTCTCATAATAGTTTAATTATTCTTTTAAATCACTGATCATTTCTGTTAGCTGAACATAATATTCTGATAACTAAAATTCCATAAAACAAACCATTATCTTGATTTGTTTTATGGAATTTTTAAAATATTATCGTTTATTTAAATTCAGCTGTAACAGATATTTTTGGATCTTTTGAAACTTTACCAGCACCTATTGCCGGTCCGTTAATTCCATAATCTGCTACTTTAACCGTAAAATCGGTTGTAGCTGTAATAGTTTTACCGCTAACTGCTATTGAAGCTGTTGTATTTACTGGTTTTGTTACCCCTCTCATAGTAAGATTTCCTTCTACAGTTGCACTATAAGTACCATCCGCTTTAAAATTTATAGCAGAAAGATTGGTGATTTTTCCTTTAAAAGTTGCAGTTGGAAATTTTTCTGAATCCATCCAGCCTGCTGTGTTAAAATGTTCCTGCATTTTTGGATTACCAAAAGAAAAGCTTTTAACAATGGCTTCAAAAGCTACATCACCGTTTTTAGTATTGAGGCTTGCAACTGCTGTTTTATTTTCGGCCTTTGGTAATTTATCCAGGCTGGTAGTGGCATCAAAATTAATTGTTGCCGAAGTAGTGGTTCTTTTCTTTTGACCAAAAGAAATTACTGTTAACCCGATTAAAGCAAAAAGGAGAATTGATTTTTTCATTTGTTTGATTTTATGTGTATTAAAAAAAATTATTTATTTATTGCACAACGTTTAAAAGTAATGAATTCTGTTTCTAAAATTTCGCTGTGTGCACCCCCGCTGCAGGAACCTTTAATAGAAACACTATCCCCTTCTTTAAGTTGTTTTGCTTCTTTTAAATGCTGTTGCTGAAAAGCAAAAATGATATATGCGTCGGTTAAAGTATCTATCATTTTTATATTAATGCTGGTATCTGCGGGTTCCATTTCGGAAACACGGCCATTTACAGTAATTATCCTTTCGGCGTATTTTTTATTGGCAAGACTGTCGTTTTTTTGAAACTCCTTAATTAAATCCATTGCATTTACTGTAAAGGCTGCATTACGCTTTGAAGTATCAGTAAATTTCTCATTAAGTATAAACCAAATCACTATTCCACCTGTTATTAAAAGGAACAACCCTCCCAATAAAATACGCTTTAACCAGAGATTCATTTTTCTTTCAGGCCTAATCATGATTTTATTTAGTTACTATTGAAACAAATATACAATGTTTAAACATTATTTTAGCATTCAATTGATTATTTTAACAGTTTTAACAATTTTATGCAGTTAAAAGTGATTCAAAATACTTTTCCATACTATTTATTTAAAAACTTTTAAAGCCTTCACTTTTATACTCTTTCTTTAACTGAAAATTAAGGAACTTACAAACTAAATATTTCTATGCTGAATAAAAAGCACCGCTATTTTATTTTAAACAAGCCTTTTAACATGGTGTCGCAATTTATCAGCACCCATACCGTAGGCCTGTTAGGTGATTTAGATTTTATTTTTCCTGAAACAACACATGCTATAGGCAGGTTGGATAACCACTCCGAAGGACTATTGTTGTTAACCACCAATAAGAAAGTAACCAGATTGTTGTTTTTAAGCAATACCCAACATAAAAGAACTTACCTGGTTCAGATTAATAACCTGATAAGCGATGAAAATCTGCAACGGCTCAGAACCGGGGTTAGCTTCAAAATAAAAACCGGCATCCCCTATACTACTGCTCCATGTGAAGTTTTAAAAGTGGAAAACCCTGAAAATTTATGCAAAATGGCTAAAAGGCTGACTGCCTATTTGCCTTACACCTGGCTATTAGTTACCATTACCGAAGGTAAATACCACCAGGTAAGAAAAATGATTGGTGCCATAAATCACAAATGCAAAAGGCTCATCAGGGTGAGTATTGAAGACTTATCATTGGGAGATTTAGAGCCGGGTAAAATTAAAGAGATTGAAGAGATGGTATTTTTTAAAAAGCTTAAGATTAACGATTACCAGGCTAAATAAAAAATTTGTACCCAACTTGTTATTTTTTGCACAATTTAATTACATCAGGTATTATGAAAGGGAATGGCACTTAAATTGCAGATTAATCATTACCTAATAACTTAAACCCTTTTACATGAAGCTCCAGTTTTTTAAAAACGTACAATTCACTAAATTAATTAAAGCGGAAGGCCGGTTAAGAGAGTTTAATTTCAGAAATCATCTTAGTACCCTGCAAAAGGATGTTTGCTCTATTAATGTTACTGATGACAGAGGTAACCGTATTATATTTGATATGCATAAACAGGAATCAGGTTGGAAGATTACACAAACCCAATTACCTGTTTGGATACTGGAGAATGAAAATAATTTTCAGCTGCTTATTGAAGAAGAGTTAGGGTAAAAGTTTAAGAATAGTTTTAATTATTATCTATAACATTAAAAAACTATTTGCCGGTTTGTTATCTTTTTTTTAATACATCAGCACCTGCACTGTCTCCGTAGTTCTTTGCGTTAGCAATATGGTTTTATCTTTGGTTAACTCATCAAATTTTTCTCTGGTATAATGGCGGATAGTAAGTAATGTTAATCCTTTTTTAACCGTTACATCAAATAGTTCAGCAGCTGCAAGGGCTAAATTTTCTATTTTATCCTGTCTGTCATCTAAACAGCAAAGAATACTTATAGCACCGGTTTGAGTAAGATTAGGCCTTATTTTTATATTGGCAAACAGTTCATATAAATCACTAATCCCCTTTTCGCCAACAAAAGAAAAATCTTTAGAACTCAGTTCCAGCAATACCTGTTTGTCTTTTACAACAATAACAGGTGGTAGATTATGAACTGCCTTACTACTGATTATGGTTCCGGCCAACTCCGGATGCAGAAAACACCTTACATGTAATGGAATATTTTTATTTTGCAGAGGTTTAATGGTCTTAGGATGAATAACCTGGGCGCCATAATAAGCCATTTCAATTACTTCATCATAACTCAATTCTTCTAAAAAAATTGCATCAGCAAATTGTTTAGGATCAGCATTCATTACACCTTTCACATCTTTCCAAATGGTTTGGCTTTGGGCATTTAAAAGATTGGCAAATATAGCAGCGCTGTAATCACTTCCCTCCCTGCCTAATGTGGTGCTTTCGTTTTCATCTGTTGCACCAATAAACCCCTGAGTAATTACAATATCAAAACTATTAAAAAGCGGTTCAATAATTTCGCTAACCTGCTGCTGAGTATAATTCCAATTAAGGGAGGCATCTCTGAAATTAGTATCAGTTTTTATAATATCCCTTACATCAATCCATTTATTGATTACCCCAATTTCATTCAGGTAACTGCTCATCATGGCGGTGCTTAATAATTCGCCACTGCAAACAATCTGGTCGTAATAATAATCGTAATCCCTTACTGGTTTATCATGCAACAGCCATTCTATTTCTGTAAAAAAATCTTTTAGATGGTTTTCAGCTTCCTGCCATCGTAAAGTAATAAGATATTTAAGTAAGTTTAAATGCTGTTCTTTAACCTGCCCAAACAATTTAAGTGCATCTTCATTTCTGCTTTCAAAAAATGCATCCACTACTTTTTCAAGTGCATTGGTGGTTTTGCCCATAGCGGAGATGATAACCAATATTTTTTTGCCCTTATATTCCTGTAAAATTTTACCAACATTTTGTATTCTTTCCACATTGTTGATGCTGGCGCCACCAAATTTAAAAACCTTCATTTATGATAGTTGATTAAGTTAATTCTGTAATTTAGCCTTGCTAAACAGATTTGCAAAAATCGGTAAATCTTACCTAATAAAATCAATACTATTAACCAATTTTGTAATTATGATTATTAACCGCAGAGTACAAACACTGGACGAATTTACCATTCAGCAATTACGGGATTTCCCTAAAGCCACGGGTGAATTATCGAGTTTGTTAAGAGATATAGGGTTAGCGGCTAAAAGGGTAAATGTAGAAGTTAATAAAGCGGGGCTTGTGGATATTTTGGGTGATGCCGGCTCCATGAATGTACAGGGTGAAGAAGTAAAAAAATTAGATGTTTTTGCTAACAACCAGTTTATGGGGGTACTGCGCCATGGCATAAGTTGTGCCGGTATTGGAAGCGAAGAAATGGATGATGTGGTAATATTTGATGATGATGTAAGCAACAGCAGTAAATATGTATGTTTATTTGATCCACTTGATGGCAGCAGTAATATTGATGTGAATGTTTCTATAGGTACAATTTTTAGTGTTTACAAGCGTGTAAGTGAATTGGGAAAACCAGCTACTGAAGCAGATTTTTTACAACCAGGCGTAAAACAAATTGCGGCCGGTTATATTATTTATGGTTCTTCCACTATGTTGGTTTATGCAACAAGACGTGGCGTAAATGGTTTTACATTAGATCAGTCAATAGGAGAATTTACTTTAAGCCATCCAGATATCAAATGCCCCGAAACCGGTAAATTTTATTCTGTAAATCATGGCAATTTTTTTCAGTATGAAGAGCCTGTAAAAAAATATATTACAGAATGTCAGAAAAAAACTAAAGCCACCGGCGGTCCATATACACAGCGCTATATTGGAAGCATGGTGGCTGATATTCACCGGAATTTAATTAAAGGCGGCATTTTTATGTACCCCGCAGTTTTAGACAAACCAAAAGGTAAATTAAGAGTAATGTACGAATGCAACCCCTGTGCTTTTATTATTGAAGTTGCCGGCGGCATAGCTACAAATGGCAAGCAAAGGATGCTTGATGTAGTGCCAACTGGCCTTCATCAACGTACCCCATTTTTTGCAGGCAGCAAATTAATGATGGAAGAATTAGAAAGTTTTATGAACGAAAAATTAAAAAATGACCAATAAAATAATTTCGGTTAAAAATTTAAAAAAAAATTACGGCAATTTTGAAGCAGTAAAAGATATTTCTTTTGATGTATATGAAGGAGAGATCTTTGGATTACTGGGCCCAAATGGGGCAGGTAAATCCACCACATTGGAAATTATTGAAACACTAAGGGATAAAACCAGTGGTGAAATAATTGTAAATGGATTTAATTTAGATAAAAGCCCCAATGACATAAAGAAAATAATTGGGGTGCAACTGCAAACATCAGGATTTTACCCCGGATTAACTTTAATAGAATTGATACATTTATTTGGTGGCCTATATAATCAACCAGTAAAACCAATGGAATTATTAAAGCTGGTAAACTTAGAAGACAAAGCTAAAAGCAAGTTCAAAGAAATGAGTGGCGGACAAAAGCAGCGCTTTTCCATTGCCACTACACTCATTAATAAACCTAAAATAATTTTTTTAGATGAACCTACAACCGGGCTTGACCCCCAGGCAAGAAGGAACCTGTGGGATTTAATAAGAAATATTCGTTCAGATGGTGCAACGGTTATTATTACCACTCATTATATGGACGAGGCAGAACAACTCTGCGACAGGATTGCTATTATGGACGAAGGAAAAATAATTTCTCTCGACTCTCCAGATAAAATGATAGATGATTTGGTTGCATCTGGTTTTGAAAAACCCAAACAGATAAAAGCTGCCAATCTGGAAGATGTATTTATTCACTTAACCGGTAAAGAAATAAGAGAAGAATAGTTATGCATACAGAAAACTTAAAATACCCAATAGGTGAATATATTTTACTGCCATTTTCGGATAAACAATTACAGGAATGGTTGATTGATATAAAAAATTTACCGCAACATTTGGAAAATGCAGTATTAAATTTAGATGAAGTACAGCTAAATACTGTTTACAGAGCAGGCGGATGGATGGTTAAGCAGGTAGTACATCATGTTGCAGACAGCCATATGAATGCGTACATCCGTTTTAAATTAGGATTAACTGAAGATAATCCGACTATCAGGCCATATGATGAAGTTGCCTGGGCAGTGTTAAAAGATTCTTTGGAATTACCCATTAATTTATCCCTTACTTTACTTCATGCGCTTCACAGCCGCTGGTACCACCTTCTTAAAAATATATCCATTGAAGATTTGATAAACAAAACTGTTTATCACCCCGGCTCCAAAAAACAATTTACACTTTGGGATTTGTTGGGTATGTATGCATGGCATGGCAAACATCATGTGGCGCATATTACAAGTTTAAGAAAAAGAATGCGATGGAATTAGTTTATTGGTTAATTCGTTAACTAGACATTACGAAACGGATTTACCAATAAACAAATAAACAAATTAACCAATGAACTAGTTATGAACTGGAAAACATTATCCTCAAAATATTTAAGCAACCATATTTATTTTACTGCAAGAGAAGATCGTTGCGAAAGGCCGGATGGCTACATTGTGGACCCCTATTTTGTGGTGGAAATGCCACCCAGTGTTTGTGCAATGGCCATAACTGAGGAAAATGAAGTGGTACTAGTAAAGCAATACCGGCATGCTATAGGAGAATCGATTTTGGAAATTCCCGGTGGGTTTATTGATAAGGATGAGGATATGGAAAAAGCAATTGCCCGTGAATTGTTAGAGGAAACAGGTTATATATTTACAAGCTATGATTATTTGGGGAAAATTGCATCTAACCCGGGGATGCTTGATAGTTATACGTATTTGTATTTAGCCAGGGGAGGTAAAAAAATAACAGCCCAGCAATTAGACCACAATGAAGATATTGAGTTGTTTACTTTACCTGTTGAAGAATTTAGAACCATGTTAAAGAATAACGAAATAATACAATCGCTCCACATGGCTTGTGCATATTATGCTTTTCAAAAAATGGATGAAGTAAAATAATACTGCTTCATAATCCTCTAATAGTTTTTATTAAAATTGTAACAGATTTCAAAACTTAAGCCTTTCTGGACTAAGTAACTTCACCCACTAAAAAAACACTGCCGCAAACAACAATTAAATCGCAGTTAGCAGCGTTTTGTTTTGCTGCTTTAATAGCTTTGTTTACATCATCATAGCAGTCTCCTTGTAAATTAAATAGTGCTGCTTTAGTTTGCAATTCCTGTGCAGCCATTGCCCTTGGTATATGTGCATTTGTAAAATAAAAGCTGGCATTGGTTGGCAATAGCGATAATACTTTATCTGCATCTTTATCTTTTACTATACCCATTACAAAATGAAATTTACAATTGGCATTTTGTAGTTGGTGGTTGCTGGTTTGTTGCAACACCTGTTTTATCCCATCTTCGTTATGTGCAACATCTAAAACTAAGGTTGGGTTTTCTGCAATTACATCCCAACGGCCATGCAGGCCGGTAATCTTTTTAGTATTGGCTAATGCAAATTTTTCGGCTGCAGTATTAATTAAAAACCCCTTTTGCCTTAAAATACCCTCAGCACATAAAACTGTACATAAATTTTTTGATTGATAAATACCATTTAGATCTAGAGTAAAATTTTCGGTTACAGCATCTTCAACTTTTGTTACATCACAGTTTAAGTTTTTAGTTGACGAAACCAGATTTGATAATTTGAAATTATCCTGTGCAAAATAAATAGGTGCGTTACACTCTACTGCCTTTTTACTAAAAACAGCTTTTGTTGCTGCCAGGTATTCCCCAATTACAACAGGGGTATTTGGTTTTATAATACCTGCTTTTTCCTGTGCAATTTCTTCCAGTGAATTTCCCAAAATATTCATATGGTCGTAACCGATATTGGTAATTACGGAAAGTAAGGGTGAAATGATATTGGTGCTGTCTAACCTACCGCCAAGGCCAGTTTCAATTATGGCAACATCAACTTTTTGTTGATCAAAATATACAAAGGCCATTGCAACAGTTAATTCAAAAAAGGAAGGCTCAATAGATTGGGATAATTTTTTTGTACTTTCAACAAATTGCACCACAAAATCTTCGTTGATCATTTCGCCATTTACTTTTATTCTTTCACCAAAATGTTTTAAATGAGGCGAAGTATATAAACCGGTTTTATAGCCAGCCTGTTGTAAAATGGCTGCAAGCA
Organism: Ferruginibacter sp.; assembly: GCA_043719495.1. Lineage (GTDB taxonomy): Bacteria > Bacteroidota > Bacteroidia > Chitinophagales > Chitinophagaceae > Ferruginibacter. Next base: position 8,374 of record JAYSTT010000093.1, read on the forward strand.
TATGACTGGCACTACCTTTACCATTGGTGCCGGCTACATGTATACTTTTAAATTTTTCCTGGGGATTATCCAGGGCATTACAAAGTGCAATAGTATTATGTAAATCCTTTTTATAGGCTGCTATGCCAATACGGCTAAACATTGGAAGATGCTGGTAGAGAAAATCAATCGTTTGCTGATAATTCATTCACTAAAAAATGTTCAACAGCAAATGTAAGTAAAGATGAATAATGACAAACAATACAAATTAAGAGTTAAAGTTGGTTTAGCAATTTAAAATGGGCAAGTTGCCACGCTAATAAACCAAAGCAAAAAATAAATATTTATTACAAAAAAGTTATTGCACTTTAAAATTAAACGGCACAGTTACAACCGACTCGTGGTCGGATTTATTAAATTGTATATTGGGCAAATAACTTCTTATGGCATTTGCATATCTTGAATCGCTGCTGGTGGATCCTTTGTCGAACCCAACAAATATTCCCCTGCCCTCTGCAGATACTTTTATAATTGCATTAATGGTTGCCTTGGGCAAATCTCCCATAAAAATATAATTGTTCACTATCGTTCTGTCACCTTTTGATACCCTCAAACCGCTGCCTCCTGTTCTTCCACCGGGATTATTACCATAACTATCCGGCTTTCCATTTGGGTCACCGGCATCACCTTTACTTCCCGGTTTATTTCCCTGATAAGTATATCCGTTATCTTCTTTAGCATCATTACCTTTACCATCTTTAGGGCCACCATAGCCCGCAATTTTTGGTTTTTGGGGTTTTGGTGCTGCAACTACCGGCGTTGGGATACTATTTTTTACAGGCTCGGTAGGAATTGTAGTGGGTTTAGTTGCCTGTTTAACTGGTTTTACAAGTGGATCTCCATCTTTTTCCGGATTGTTATCCGGTTGTGATTCCTTTGCAGGTTCGTTATTTGCAACAGCCGAAAGTTGCTTAGCTTCTGCTGGTTCATTCCCCGGGGATCTCTCCCCTTTAATTAATGGTTGTACATCACCAAAGCCTTCGTTCAAATTGCCCAGGTTTATTTCAATTAAATCCTCTGCAATTATTGGTGGCGCTGAAATATGCTGCCAGGTCCAGAAGATAGCAATCAAAAGAAAGGCAATGATTATTGCAGCAGTGTATAAAAGTGCTTTCCTGTTTTTTTCGGCTTCAAAAGTAGCAGACATGGCGGTAATATTGTTCATTGTAAAGATATGCTGTTTTAAATAACGATGCAAAACCATACCAAAGTGAATATATTTTGTTAAAAATTTAACAAAATATCAGCAACTGTGTATTCCTAAAAATAAAAGCATGACCAAAAGGCCATGCTGATTTTAAAAACTAAAAAGAATTATATTTTTTTAATAAAGTAAACTTAGTTTAACCATCTCCTCATCATTGAAGCAGTGGTTCTTTGTTTTTTTTGTACATTCCATAAATCTACCACACCAAATGAACGGTTGCTACCGTCGGTTTTTGCATCAACAGCAAGAGTTTCTTTTGTTTCTTTTAATAATTCTTTCAGGTTTTTTTTGTTTACAGGCATTCCTATACCTGTTACATCACTTTTCATATCTCTAGTTTTAAATTACAAAATGTATCCACTTAAAGTGTCAGGTTGAATTAACCGTCTGGCAGGTTGGGTGGATTTTCAGCAGCAAATAATGATTTTAATAACCAGTAAATAGTGTCTTGTTACTGAATTGCAATGCAAATGTACACCGTATCAATATTTTATTAAAGTCAATAATTGTATAAAAGCATTATGGCAAAATGACTAATTTTTTGTTAAACCCCTTTACTGTATTGTGTTGTGGCAATTTTGTTTTATTACATCCAAGATCAAATATTTAAGCAAATAATTAGTTTT
>JAYSTT010000094.1:0-1745 GCA_043719495.1 Ferruginibacter sp.
CCATTTGGAACGAAAAGTATTAAACCGGCTACGCAACAGTATCAGTTTTTTCGACAGCAGGTAATGGATAATTTTCTCTTCGATATAATGATGCAGCGGAAGTATAATTGAAATGATACCGATCTTGATAAGCCATACTTTCCAGGGCTCGCCATGTGTTAGATGGTGAATATAATTATCAAGGATAAGTATGATGAATTCAAATAAAAAGATCATCGAAAAGAAACCCATGGCCCTGATGGTAACTGTTGATACTTTAAACATCCCGATAAAAATCATTAGTACAAAAACAGTGGCAATGATAATGGTGATTGCCATATACTGCAGGTTGTGCCTGCGTTCGGTTCGCTGTCTTTCCAGTTCTTCATCTGCCAGTATTTTTTTATTTACATTATCAATTTCCATCAGTGCCATGTCTTTATCGCGGCTTAACTGCAGCAGGCTATCCTTATACATGCTGTTACTTACACTGTATCTGTAAGCAAGATTAAAATCTCCTTTACCGGCATACAATTTTTGAAGTGCCGTGCCAGCGTAGATCATGTTTTTAATATCGCCATTATCCTTACTGTATTGAAACAACAGCTCTGCATAAGGAATTACCCGCAACGAATCGGGTTGTTTCAGCAGACAAATAACGTATTCGTGAAAGAATTGTTTTTTACCGGCGGGATCGTACATGGTTTTAAATGAATTTTCTGCCTTTTGAAAATAATACAAAGCAGAATCTACGGCACCGGCATAAGAAAAAACCGTGGCCTTCATGTAATCCATATAATCGGGGCCGGTGTTTTCAAACCAGGCCTGCAGATCAGGGTGATTTTGCAGGTAGGCAAAAGTATGCTCAGCCTTATCCCCGTTTACCATAGAAAAAAACAATATCCGCTGCGCCTCTATTCCCCAGGCATAATCATGTATGCTGTCTGCCAAAGCCCCCGCCTTCAATAAATATTCTTTAGCAGGCTGACCTTCCAATATCTTCCCCAATTCTATGTAAATGTTTATTAACCCTTTGGTATCATTGTTTTTCTTTGCAGTTTCAATAGCCTCAAAAGCATATTTTTTAGCAATATCCTTTTTGCTGAGTTTATTCCTGTACATAAAAATATACGCAAGATCTACCAGTGTTTTCAGGTATTTATTTTTACTGCCGTCCGCAATATCCTGCGCATTGGTAAACGATTTGTAAGCCATCAGCATATCGGCCTTTTGCAGGTAAACCTTACCAACCATTAACAGGCATGTTACTTTTGCCGAATCGTTATTGCTGCTCATGGCGGTGGCCCATGCAAACTGTGCAGTTTGCAACGATTCATTTATTTTGCCTTCCTGCAATTCCTGTTTGGATTGATGGGCCCATGCCAGCGCTTCATAATTTTTCAGATTAGCTGCTTTGGCATATTCCAGCGCTTTTTTAATGTGCGCCCTGGTTTTTTCGTTCCGCATCATCATGGAGTTACCGGATGAGCTTAACCCTGCATTTTCAAAAAGTGTTTTCAGTATCCAGTTCTGGTTGCCTGCTTCGTAAGCGATCATCAGTTGCTTATCAAAAATACTGTCGCCCTTTGTATCATCCTTGCGGGCAAAATAATAATTTGATAACTGCTGCAAAGCCGTGACCCTTTCTGAATCATTTTGTGCATTTTTAAATTGGAGGGAAAGTTGTATTTCGGGATTATCCTGTGCAAATAATTTTGTGGCGATGGTAAAAGCAAATAAAAAAAACAAAAGACAATGCCTGCCAA
>JAYSTT010000095.1:0-4256 GCA_043719495.1 Ferruginibacter sp.
CCGATCCATTGGTTCCGTTGCGCCAATCACCAAACTACAGCAAAGGAATTATGTATGCAAAGCCCGAAGAAAATCTGGAACATTATGTAGATGTGTTGCGCAACCAGGAGCAATGTGCCTATGTTTTAATTGTGGCTCATTTGGGATTATCGCAGCAGATTTATCTTGCAAATATGGAAGCATGTAAAGGCGTTGATTATATTCTTGGTGGCGATACACATGAAAGGGTGCGTAAACCAATTCAATGTAAATACAGTAAGGTTGTTGAACCTGGTGCTTTTGGTTCCTTTGTAGGTAAACTCAATCTTACCATCCAAAATGGTAAAGTAATTAAAGACGATTATGAATTGGTGGAAATAACAGCAAACAAATTCAAACCCTCTAATGAAATATCAGCATTAATAAAAAACAATGAAAAACCTTTTGCAGATGAAATGTATAAAGTGGCCGGTTATAGTACCATACCATTATACAGATACTTTGTTGTGGAAAATCCAATTGATACCATGATATTGGATGCATTGAAATGGAAAATGACAGAAGTGGATATTGTTTTATCAAATGGTTTCAGGTTTTGTCCGCCACGCACTACGCCCGATCATACCGGCAACATTCCCATTACCTACGGATATATTTACGATATGTTTCCGGTTGACAGTACGGTAAGAACCGGTGCTGTAACCGGTAAGCAGCTATGGGACTGGCTTGAAAAAGAATTACACAATGTTTTTGCTAAAGATGCTTCGGAACGGTTTGGCGGCTGGGTAATTAAATTTAAAGGAATGAAAATTGCCTTTAATGCTTTTGCAGAAAAAGGTAAAAGAGTACAAACAGTAACTATTGCAAACACACCACTTGATCCGGATAAAATTTATAAGATATGTGCCTGCGAAAGAGATGGCGACCCCAGTGATATGCTTTGCAGGATGAGGAATGTAGCCAACGCAACAAACACAACCTATACATTGCACTCTGTTATGAAAGATTACCTGGCAGCCAATTCACCTGTTACACCAACACCGCCTGTAAATGCAGATATACTGGATGGGCCGCAAACTTTACTAACACAGGTAACAGGAGTTGATTATGTGTTTCGATAAATTGCATGATGAATTCAGATAGCCTGTCGAACATTTTTGAGCCTGGCTTGCTGAAAGAGATTTAGTAGTTCGGCATCATCCAGCATTTTAATGAAGGAGGCCTGATCATGGATTACGGAAAATATATCCGAATGATGCCAATTATTTTAAACGGAACAATAAAAGTATACCGGTTAAATGAAGAAGGCCATGAAATATTGCTGTATTATTTGTCCAGCAGCGAAAGTTGTTCAATGGCTTACAGCTGTTGTATAGGGGCAAAGAAAAGTGAAGTAAAAGCCATTGCAGAACATGATGAAGAATTAATTGCTGATGAGCTGGCTACTTCAAGAGTGGTTATCTCCAGATTGCTGAAACAATTAGAAAATGATAAAAAAATTATTTTATACCGGAATGAAATAAAACTTTTGAATGAGCTTAATTTAATCAAATAGGCTTATAAAAAAAATAAAAATAGCACATTTAAAAAATGGGCTATTTTTATACTATAAAAAATCACACATTATTTATGATAATTACAGGTAAAAATTATATTGGAAATACCTTGTCAGCATTGGGTATAGAAAATTATCAGGCTGTTAATCCGGCAACAGAAGAACTGTTACCTGGAAAATTTTATTTAATTACTGAAGAAGAAGCTGCAGCAATAGCAACTAAATCCACGGCGGCATTTAAAATTTATAATAAAAAATCTCCTGAAGAAAAAGCAGTTTTTTTAGATACCATTGCCGATGAAATACTATCATTAGGGGATGATTTGCTAAATCGTGCTGCTGCAGAAAGTGGCTTACCCCTGGCAAGATTAACTGGCGAAAGGGGCCGTACAACCGGGCAATTAAAAATGTTTGCCAAATTATTGAGGGAAGGCTCATGGGTTGATGCCAGAATTGATACTGCTATCCCTGGCAGGCTACCTCTTCCTAAACCCGATTTACGTAGCATGTTAATTCCTCTTGGCCCTGTAATGGTTTTTGGAGCAAGTAATTTTCCTTTTGCATATTCTGCTGCCGGAGGCGATACAGCTTCTGCATTGGCTGCCGGTTGCCCGGTAATTTTAAAGGTTCATCCTTTGCATCCGGGTACAGATGAAATGGTAGGGCAGGCTATTATCGGCGCGGCAAAAAAAACAAATATGCCAGATGGCGTTTTTTCATTGGTTTTTAGTAATGAAGCCATGACTATACGTTTAGTAAAAGATATTGCCATTAAGGCAATTGGTTTTACAGGATCCAGAAAAGGGGGAATGGCCATTTTTAAAGCAGCAGTAAATCGGGAAGAACCCATACCGGTATATGCTGAAATGAGTGCGGTTAATCCGGTTATATTATTACCAGGGGCAGTTGCAGCAAATGCAAGTGGTATTGCACAAGGGTATGCAACATCGGTAACAATGGGTATAGGGCAGTTTTGTACCAATCCTGGTTTGGTTTTTATGGTAGACGACGAAAATTCAAAAGTATTTTTAAAAACACTATCAGAAAATATTGAAAAGAGTGCTCCGGCAACAATGCTTAGTAAAAATATTTGTACAACTTATTCCGAGGGTATTGAAAAATTAAAAAACGTTGCTACTTTATTTGCAAAAAGCAATGCAATTGCTGCTGCAAATAAAACTGAAGCAGCACCCTATGTTTTTACAGTGGCACAAAAGGATTTTATGCTTAATAAAAATTTATCTCAGGAAGTATTTGGCCCTGAAGGGCTGATAATTTTATGTAAAGACGTTAATGAAATTTGCGAAGCCTTGCAAAATTTGGAAGGCCAGTTAACGGCAACCGTTCATGCAAATGCTGAAGATGAAAAATACTTACAGCCTGTTATTGAGTTAATGAAAGAAAAAGCAGGAAGAATTTTATTTGGAGGTTTCCCAACAGGCGTGGAGGTTTGCGATGCAATGGTGCATGGCGGCCCATTTCCTGCCACAACTGATGCAAAATCAACATCAGTAGGGTCAGCTGCAATATTGCGTTTTGTTAGACCCGTAGCCTATCAAAACTTTCCTCAGCAATTATTACCCCATGCACTAAAGGATAATAATCCGCTTAATATTTTGCGACTATTTAATGGAGAAAGGAGTAAAGATGTTCTTTAATAGCCTGGCAAATATTCAATTAACTAACTTAAACTAAACCTTATATTAAGCTGTGTAATCGCATAAGTAATTAAAATGCTTTTACATTTTTATTGGTAAGCAATACATCAATAGCCTAAGTTTTTTCAACTTATTGTTATGTATTAAATTAAAAAAATTAACTAAAATGATTGCAGCCGTATTACAGGAATTTGGTATCGATTTAAATAAATGCACCATCCAGACTTTTGGCAGTGGGTTAATTAATAATACGAGTAAAATAATGCGGGGGCACGAAGTATTTATTCTGCAACGCATTAATAATATCATTTTTAAGCACCCGCAATTTATTGCAGGCAACATCAGGCTGATAGCGGATTATCTAAGACTACATCATCCCGATTATTTATTCACCTCGCCGGTAAAAACCAAAAAAGGAGAGGAAATGGTTTTTAGTTTTGATGAAGGGTATTTCAGGTTGTTTCCCTTTGTAAAAAACTCCCACACCATTGATGTGGTTACCAACCCTAAACAGGCCTATGAAGCTGCAAAACAATTTGGTGCTTTCACAAGAAATTTATCAAGGTTTAATGTAACTGATTTAAAAATTACTTTACCCGATTTTCACAATCTCTCCTTACGTTATCAGCAATTTGAACAGGCTTTACATTCAGGCAATTCCCAAAGAATAAAAGCAACTTTTGCTGAAATAGAAATGCTAAAAAAATATAAAAGCATTGTTGAAGATTTTGAAAAAATAAAATCAGATTCCGGTTTTAAAATACGGGTTACACATCACGATACAAAAATAAGTAATGTACTTTTTGATGAAAACAACAGTGGCATGTGTGTAATTGATCTGGATACTGTAATGCCCGGTTATTTTATAAGTGATGTGGGGGATATGCTGCGTACTTATTTATCTCCGGCAAATGAAGAAGAAAAAGATTTTAGTAAAATTGAAATACGGCTTGATTATTTAGATGCAATTGTATCAGGTTATTTAAGTGAGATGAATGATGAGCTTACAGAAAAAGAAAAGCAATCATTTATTTATGCCGGTAAATTCATGATTTATATGCAGG
>JAYSTT010000096.1:0-10231 GCA_043719495.1 Ferruginibacter sp.
GCAATTGTAGAGTATATGCATCATCCCAATATTGAGGTAATTGTAATTGGCGATAAGTTATCAAAAAATTCAAAAATAACATTAGGTGCCGATGCTATAAACCGTATTAAGAGCCTCAAGCCTGATCTTTGTTTTCTTGGCATTAATTCTATTGATTTGGAACATGGTATTACCGATAATGACTGGGATGTTGTTCACTTAAAACAAGCCATGATTAAAGCTTCTCAAAAAACAGTTTGCCTCACTATTTCCGAAAAATTAAATACAATACAACCAATACATATTTGCAATTTATTACAAACTGATATTTTAATAACGGAGCTGCCACATACCCATCCCATGTTGCAACCTTATAAAGATGCCGGGATAACGGTGTATTAATATAACTATACTTTTATTTTAAAATTTATACTACAAACCAAATAAACTAAAAAAATATGAGAAAACTAATTCGAAGAGTTTTATGCCCTATGCTGCTATTTATTGGCAGCAGCGCATATAGCCAGAGCGGCACCGTTAGTGGCATTATAAGAGGTGAAGGCAACGTTGTGCTTGAAAATGTAACGGTAGCATTAAAAGGTTCCAAAACTGCAACTTCAAGTAATAATGATGGATTTTATATTATTACTGCTGCAAAGGGGCAAACACTGGTGTTTACCATCATTGGTTACAACCGTAAAGAAATTGTTGTTGGAGATAACAATTCCATTAATGTTTCACTATTACTTAACCAGAAACAATTAGGAGAAGTAATTGTAACAACAGCTTATGGAATTAAAAAAAGCACCAGGGGCCTAAGCAATGCAACACAAACCTTAAAAGGTGAAGAGGTGGCAGAAACCCAAAGAGATAACTGGATGAATTCCATTACCGGAAAAGTTGCAGGGGCTACTGTTAATGCTACCAGTGGTGCTTCGGGGGCAAGCTCCCAAATAGTTTTACGGGGGTTTAATTCTATTGGCGGCGATAACTCTGCTTTAATAATTTTAGATGGTGTACCGCTTAATAATGCAGTAGTTGGCCAAGGCAGGCTTGCATCTGACCAGCCCAACAGAAACAACGATTTTACCAACAGGGCCGCTGATATTAACCCCGATGATATTGAAAGTATAACCGTTTTAAAAGGCCCCGAAGCTGCAGCACTTTATGGTATTGAGGCTGGCAATGGCGCTATTATTATTACCACTAAAAAAGGTAAGGTCCAAAAATTAAAAGTTTCTTATGAAAACAATTTTCGTTGGGAGCAAATAATTAAATTTCATGAAGTACAAAAAGTTTATGATAATGGTCTTAATGGTGCTTATGCAAATACTACCCGTTCTTTTTTTGGCCCCAAGTATGCAGATGGTACAGTATTTTATAATAATTCAAGAAATTTTTTTAACATCGGTAAATCTGTTAAACATAATATAACATTAGACGGCGGAAAAGGGACCACTGCAATACGGGCTACAGGTTCTTACTACAATCAGGAAGGAGTAATACCCAACACTGGCAATAAAAAAATAAATGGAAGGGTTACTGTAACCAATAAAATTAATAAAAACATAGACATTAACACCACAGTTGCTTATTACAACCAGTTTAACCGTAAAGCATTTAGGGGTACCGGTGGTTATTATTTAAGTTTACTAACATGGCCATTAGATGATGATGCCCGTAAGTGGCAAAACATTGCAGGCAACAGGAGGATTATTTCAAAATCGGCAGGTGTTGATAATCCTGCTGAAGCCAACAACCCGTTTTTTGAAACTACCCGGAACAAAAACTTTGATATAAACAACAGGTTTACCTTCAACAATAATATTACCTGGAAAGCTAAGGAGTGGCTGAGTTTTGATTTAAGGGTTGGGGCAGATGCCTACACACAAACCGGGGCTACGTATTTAGACAGGGAGTCTTTTAATGTTTATACAGTTGGGGGAAGAATTGAAGAATATAATATTAACTACAAAGCATTTAATTCAACCCTTCTTGCCACTGCAAAGAAAACTTTTGGCAACTTTAAGGTAAAAGTATTAGCAGGGCAGGCTTTTGACGATAGGACGACTACCAGCTGGGCCACCCAGGCAGATAGTGTTTATGACATAGCAAGAACAATTGCTACTAAAGACATAAAAGTAGATGGCAATACTTCTATTTTAAAAAGATTAAACAGCAAAACACAGGGAAGGGATACATTGACCCTGCAGCGTAGTATTGGTTTGTTTGGCGATGTTTCAATTTCTTATAAAGACATCGTTTATATTAATGCCACCGGCCGTAACGACTGGCTTGCAGAATTCCCTACCGATAAAAGATCTTATTTCTACCCCTCGTTAGGTACCAGTTTTGTGTTTAGCGATTTACTTCCCGATAATAACATCCTTACTATGGGAAGGCTACGGGCATCCATTGCAAAAACGGGTAAAAGGGTTGCGCCCTATTCCAATCAATCGGTTTATACCAATGCCGTATCAAGCACTAACGGTTACGGTAATGCTTATGGTTTTGGTGCTAACAACCCCGATTTATTTCCCGAGCAGCAACGTACTATTGAATTGGGTACCGAACTGGTATTTTGGAAAAACAGGATTAGCCTTGATGTAGCTGCTTATAAAATTGATATTAAAAAATCTGTTGCAGCAAATGCAAGGCCTAGTTATGCTACAGGGTTTATTTTATACACATCAAACATTGCCGATTTGTATAACAAAGGGTTAGAAGCAAGCTTAAATATTAAATGGTTAAAATCTAAAGAGCTTAACTGGAGCTCAACTTTTAACTTTAATAAAATGGAAAATAAAGTTACCCGTTTGCCACTGCCGGAGTTTTATAATTCCGATACATGGCTGGCTGGGTACAGGGCAAGTTTATACAGGGGCTTGCCTACAACAACAATTGGCGGGCAAGATTATTTAAGAAATAACAAAGGGCAAATATTAATTAATCCGGCATTGGGTTACCCTGTAGTAAACCCCAATTATGTATTTATTGGAGATAGGAACCCCGATTTTGTAATGGGCATTTCTAATAATTTTAAATACAAAAATATAAGGTTGTCTTTTACACTGGACTGGAAAAAAGGCGGCGATGTGTTAAACGGTACAGAACAACAATTGGTAAGTGCAGGCTTAAGTACAAGGACATTGGACAGGGAAAAAATAAGGATTATCCCGGGTGTATTACAGGATGGTTTGGAGAATACTACCAACCCAACGGTAAACACCATTGCAATTAATCCTTTTTATCAGTTAGATTATTACCAGGGAAGCACTTTTGCTGTAGATTTTGTAGAGCATGATGTAAACTGGTTAAGGTTACGTGATGTAACATTAAATTATGAGTTTGGTAAAAAGATGCTTGGCAGGATGAAGTTATTTTCTGCAGCAAGCCTTTTTGTAACAGGTACCGATTTATTTATCATTACCAACTACTCAGGTGTTGATCCTGCGGCAAATGGTAATACACCAGCAACAGGCGGCGTGGGGGCATTTGCAATTGATTTGGGCAATACACCTACACCTATTGGGGTAAATGTTGGTTTAAGGGTATCTTTTAAAAATGGCAAATAATTAAACACACTCAATTTATTTTTATGAAACGAATAATAATTTTAATACTAACAATTTCAATATTTTCTGCATCATGCAAAAAATATTTAGATGATGCTTATAAAAACCCCAATCTGCCCACTTATTCGCCACCAGAAAATGTGTTGTTATCCTGTATATCTGCTATGCACAGGGGCGTTGCATTAGATGCAAGGGCAATAGGTTTTTATACCCAAAATTTTGCAAATATTGCAACAGCTGGTTATATCCCCGAAAGGCACGGCTATTCGGCAGGATCTGATTTATATGGTGATATTTGGCGGATGCACTATTGGAACATGGGGTTTAATATTATTGATATGATAGATTCTGGCAGGGTTGCAGGTAAGTTTGATTATGTAGCCGCAGCATTTACACTTAATGCCTGGAGCTGGGTAACCGTTGCCGATGTACATGGCGAACTACCAGTGAAACAAGCATTTGAAAAAGGCCGTTTGTCTTTTGATTACGATAATCAAAACGTAGCTTATGAATTGGCATTAAGCTACTGCGATTCTGCCTTAGCAAATTGGGCAAGGGCGGCTACCATGATAAGCCCGGCATCAACATTATCGCAAGGCGATTTGTATTTTTTTCAGGGCAACCAAAGCCGTTGGGTAAAATTTGTTAACGGTATTAAAGCCCGTATTTATCACCGCTATTCCCGTAAAAATTCTTATGTGGCTAAAGAAGCCGATAGTGTAATTAAATATGCGTCTTTAGCAATGTCGTCAACAGCAGATGACGCAATGGTACAATTTAATATGGCTTTCCCTGATGTTACAGCCCGTAACTTTTTTGGTCCCAGCCGTAATAATGCAGGCGGTTTTAGAATAGGAGCTTTCCCAATAAATATAATGACAGGCAGTGTAACAACGCCAGGTACAGTATTTGGAAACACAGTAAACGACCCAAGGGTTAAGTACATAATGCGGCCATCGCCTGATGGGGTTTATAGGGGCATTACCGCAGGGCAATATGCTGATAATCCATCAACACCGGTGCCAGACAGAAGGGTACCCAGCTTTTGGGGGTTAATTGGCCAAACTACTGCACCCGGCCTTGGTGTGGATACTGGTGCCAGGACATTTTTTAGAAACGACAGCAAGTTTCCGATAATGACATACAGCGAAATGCAGTTTTTAAAAGCCGAAGCTTATTTTAGAAAAGGCGATGTTACCAATGCAAGGGCATCGTACATAAATGGTATTGATGGGCATTTTGAAATGCTGAATACACATTTTTTTGGTTACCTGAATACATTAGGCAGCAACTCCCCTGCCGCCATGACAAAAGTTATTATACCTGCTGCGGAAAAGGCTGCTTATTTAGCTGACCCTTCTTTTGTTCCAGATGCAGCCAATTTAACTTTAAAGCATATTATGTGTCAAAAATATTTATCGTTGTGGGGCTGGGGCTTTGTAGAAAACTGGGTAGACATGCGGCGCTATGCTTATGATGAAGTAGATATTTATCCATCTTACAAACGTTTGGATTTGATAAGCCTGTTTCCTGATAATGGGGGTAAGTTAGTAGAAAGGATAAGGCCAAGGTACAACTCGGAATACTTGTGGAATATTGATGCTTTAAAAATAGTGGGTGGCTACGATTTGGATTACCACACTAAAAAAGTATGGTTTACTTTACCTTAATTATTAAACAACACAACATGAAAAAAATATTTAATTATATAACCATAATATTACTGGCTATAGTAGTTGGTATAAGCAGTTGCAATAAAGATGGGGTAAACCTAATTGATGAAAATAATAAATGGGTTTACTTAGATTCTTCTAACTCGGCTAATATAAAAATAATACAGGTATTTGCTGGTAATACACCACAAATACCTACTGCGCCAAATGCAACAACAGGCCCACAGGTATTTATTTTTGCCAATGGCAAAAAACTAAATGGTACAGCATTAAGCTACGGGGGGGCATGGCCTGCAACAAATGTATATAGCAACATACCAGAAGGCAGTACACGGTTTGATATTATAAATGCAAGAATGGATTTAAGTGTAGTTCCCAATTTACCTAAGTTTAATGCTGGCGATACGCTTGCAACATTTACAACTACAGTAGATAAAGGAAAATATTACAGTCTTTACCTTGGTGACACTGTACCAACTATGAGGGTAACTGTTAAAGAAGATAATCTTGTTGTACCCGATTATCAAACTTATAAAATAAGGCTTGCCAATTTTAGTATGAGTAACAACCCCAGTGATACTTTTTCGTTGTTTAGCCGTAGGCAAAATGCTGAAATAGTCACAGATATAACCCATAAAAATATAAGTAACTGGGTACAGGTGCCATTACCAGTTATTGCCGATACCATTGAATTAAGAAAGAAAGGTGCTACAGGTTTTCTTGCGGCAGTAACCGGCACGTTTCCATCTGCATTTCCAGTTGGATTGCGAATGTACACATTTGTTGCAAGAGGTAAGACTGGGGTTACAGGGAAAACTGTAACAGCATCATTTATTACTAACCGTTAAAAAAATAATTATGTACAATATAAAAAAATATTTATTTACACTTTTTGCTTTTAGCAGTTTATTATTAACGCTAAGCAGTTGTTTAAAAAAAGATCCCGAAAGCAGGATAACGCAGGTTTTGTTTGCTCCATTAACACCTAACTTAATAACAATTGCCGCTGCAACCCCTGCTATATCCACCGATTTTATAATAAATGGTACACTTTATGAAAGATCAGTAGGCTATAATACAACAGCAGGTACAGTAAGGTATTCATACCCTTATTACACTATTGAACCAAAAGCAGGAACCACTATTGCTTATAATGTAACGGGTACAAATAATAAATTTGCATCCGTATCAAAAGATTTGGAAGAAGATAAAGTGTATTCCAGTTTTTTAATTGATACGGTTGGTAAAATAAAAGCTGTAATTGTAACCGACGATTTAGCCGACCCCACACCGGGAAAAGTTAAAATAAGGTTTTTTCATTTTTCAACTAACGCACCTGCTTTAGATGTAGTGATTATGGGTACTACTGCAAAGCTTTTTGCTGGCAGATCATTTAATGATCAGGCAGCAAATACACTGTATGAAAGTTTTATAGAAATTGACCCCGGCACTTATACTTTTTTATTTAATAATGCCAGTACCGGTGCAACTGTTTATACTACATCTGCCCAATTATTATTTGCCGATAGGATTTATACCCTTGCCGCAAGAGGTGTAGTAGGCAATGCAACCAGCCCCATAGGTGCATGGGTTTATGCAAACAAACCATAAAAAACTAACTTAACTAAAACATAAAGGCCGTTTCGCAAAAAAAGAAACAGCCTTTTTTTATACCTTTTTTAAATAAAAGTATATTTGATTATTATGCAAACACAAGATGCTTACAATACCTGGGCAAAAACTTACGATGAAGTTTTAAATAAAACAAGGGATGTGGAAGCACATGCACTAAAATTAATATTGAGCAAAATAATATTTACAAACTGTTTGGAAATTGGCTGCGGCACCGGAAAAAACACCGCATGGTTTATTGAAACCGGAAAACAAATTACTGCTGTGGATTTATCGGAAGAGATGCTGGCAAAAGCAAAAGAAAAAATAACTTCGGATAATGTAGAATTTATACAGGCTGATATTACCAACGGCTGGGGTTTTGCAAGCAAAAAATACGATGTTGTTAGTTTTAGTTTAGTGCTGGAGCATATCCTTAACATTAATCATATTTTTAAAGAAGCATCTAAAGTATTAAATGCTGCTGGTAAAATTTATATTGGCGAATTGCACCCTTTTAAACAATACGCTGGCAGCAAAGCAAGGTTTGAAACTGAAAATGGAACGCAGGTTGTAGAATGTTTTACTCACCACATTTCTGATTTTATAAATGCAGCAAAAAATTACGGGCTTGCATTAATTGAACTTGACGAACATTTTGATGATGGAAATAATAATGAGATACCAAGGATATTAACGATGGTTTTTGAAAAGAAATAATCTGCACTTTTACCCAAAAAATAAATAACAAACGCCAATTGCAGTAATAATACCCACCAAATCGGCCAATAGCATTGCGCCAATGGAGTAACGGGTGTTTTTAATATTTACTGCCCCAAAATAAACTGCGACTACATAAAATGTGGTATCGGATGCCCCCTGAAAAATTCCTGATAATTTACTTGCAAAAGAATCGGGACCAAATGTTGTCATTGTACTAACCATCATCCCCCTGGCTGCTCCCCCACTCATTGGCCTTATTAGTGCTGTGGGTAACCCATCAACAAAACGGGTGTCGGCACCAAAGATTGCAAAAAAATGTTTCATCCCATTAATAACTGCATCAAAAGTGCCACTAGTACGAAGCATGCTTACTGCAACCAATATCCCTAAAATGTAAGGTATAATTCTAATGGCTGTATCAAATCCATTTCTTGCACCATCAACAAAAGCAGAAAATATATCTATCTTTTTATAAATGCCCCCTAAAATAATCAATAGAAAAACAAGTAATATTAAACCATTACTTAATTGCCCCGAAAAAATTTGTATGCCTGCTGCATTTAATTTGGTTATGTATAAAACCAACAAAACTATAAATGCCGAAATACTAAATACCCATATTAATATTACAGGTTGAAATAAATTGATTTTCTGTTTAAATGAAACTATAATCATCGCCGTCATAGTACCCACAAATGTTACAATCATGCAGGGTATAAAAACATCAGTGGGGTCGGTGGCATGATTGGCAGCCCTAACAGCTATTACACTTACCGGTATTAAATTTAAACCAGCTGCATGCAAACAAAGAAACATTATTTGCGAATTTGAAGCAACATCTTTATTAGTATTTAATTCCTGTAAACTTTCCATTGCCTTTAACCCAAAGGGGGTGGCTGCATTATCCAACCCAAGGAGATTTGCCGAAAAATTCATAATCATATGCCCCATAGAGGGATGCCCTTTAGGAATTTCGGGAAAAAGTTTTGAAAAGAAGGGACCAACAATTTTTGATAGGAGCCTAATGCCACCAGCTTTTTCTGCAATACTCATAAACCCAATAAATAGTGCCAGTACGCCTATTAACTTCAAACAGATTTCTACTGCTACCCAACAGGTTTCTATAACGCCATCTAATTTAAGTGGGTTGGCAGGATCAGTTGCTTTTCCACTTATCATCCAGGTAAAAATTTGTGTTTCCCCAAAGAAAAAACATTTTATACCTGCAACAAATATTGCTATAATTATAAATGCACTCCATATCCTGCTTAAAGCCATAATACAATTTTAGATTGATGATTTTAGATTTTCATAGGTCTATTCCACTTCAACTGGGTATGAAAATAGTATTTTATTGCCAATTAATTATCTAATCCTAAACCTTACCTTTGCGTCCGATTTTATAAAGGTTACAATTGCAGTATGATGCAACACTTTAATGAAATCTGCAATCGCAAATCTAAAATCATAAATCAATCATGGCTTTACAGGCAGGCATAGTGGGGTTACCCAATGTAGGTAAATCAACTTTATTTAACGCAGTTAGCAATAGCGCCAAAGCACAGGCAAGCAATTACCGTTTTTGTACCATCGAACCCAACACTGGTTTGGTAAACGTACCCGACCCAAGGCTGGATAAACTGGCCGAACTGGTAATACCCGACAGGACTGTACCCACACAAATAGAAATTGTTGATATTGCCGGCCTGGTACGTGGCGCCAGCAAAGGCGAAGGATTAGGCAATAAATTTTTAGCCAACATTCGTGAAGTGGATGCCATCATCCATGTAGTGCGTTGTTTTGAAGATGAAAATATTTTACGGGATGAGGGTGCTATTAACCCCGTAAGCGATAAAGAAATTATTGAAACCGAATTGCAGTTGAAAGATTTGGAAAGCGTGGAAAAAAAATTGCAACGTACCGAAAAGCTGGCCAAGACGGATACTAAAATGAAAATGGAATTGGAAGTTTTGGTTAAATGCAAAGCACATTTAGATAGCGGAAAAAATATTATTACGCTGGGTTTAAGTAAAGAAGATAAAGTGGCCATTGCCGATTTATTTTTACTAACCGATAAACCCATTTTATATGTGGCTAATGTAGATGAAGCAAGTATGCATACCGGCAATAAATTTTCGGCAGCATTAATTGAAGCCGTAAAAAATGAAGGTAATGAAGTAATTATAATGACCAATGCCATTGAAGCACAAATTGCCGAGTTTGAAAACGCCGATGATAAAGCCATGTTTATGGAAGAATATAAAATGGTGGAACCTGCTTTAGATAGATTAATACATTCTACTTATAAACTTTTAAACCTCTCTACTTATTTTACTGCAGGTGTGCAGGAAGTAAGGGCTTGGACAATACACCAGGGCTGGAAAGCACCACAGGCCGCCAGCGTAATACATACCGATTTTGAAAAAGGTTTTATTAAAGCCGAGGTAATTGCTTACGATGATTTTATTAATTACAAAAGCGAAGCTGCCTGCCGTGAAAACGGAAGGTTAAGAATTGAAGGAAAAGAGTATGTAGTTAAAGATGGCGATGTAATGCACTTTAGGTTTAATGTGAAAATCAGCGACAAAAACGCGAAGGATTCGCCAAATGCGAGGACAAACACCACAGGCATGCTCCAAGCCTGATGTTGCGTTACGAAAGCTGTGACCG
>JAYSTT010000097.1:0-1742 GCA_043719495.1 Ferruginibacter sp.
CGGTATCATTTGCTTTTGTTGTCTGGTATTTTGTTATCCTCCCTATTCGCTTACATAAGAAAGGTTATTACATTCAGTCTGATGGCATCATCAACCGGGTGAAGAAAGAAAATGCGTAAGATTATTTACATATCGGTTTTGTTGCTCAATCTTTTCTCTGCCGCACAGGCACAAAAAAAGGTAATTTATGAGGATACTTCTTTATTGCAGAAAGAAGAACAAATAATACAGGCGCCTGTTGAAGATGTTAGCCTGGATACAGCAACCTATGAAGTACCTGCAGAAGCCACTGCTGAAAAACCTGCTGACACCAGTTTGTATATGAACGACCTTAATTTCTCTTATGATTCTATTAAGAACTGGAGGAATTTAAAAGACTACGCTTACGCAAAAAACCTTGACAGTCTTTTAAAAAGTTTAAAAGAAAAAGAAGTTAAGGAAAAGCCGAGACGAACACCTGATACAGGTTTTTTAACAGGCTTGTTAGATTCTGGTATTTTAAAAATATTGTTATGGGCAGTAGTTATTTGTTTTGTACTGTTTGTGCTGTACCGTTTATTTTTAGCCGAAGGCGTGTTTAAACGAAAAGCAAAATCGGCAAAAGGAAATGAAGCTGAAGTAGAAGAAGAGATCATTACAAATGAGAGCGATTTTGATGCCCTGGTACGGCAGGCGGTGCAGAACGGGAATTACAGGCAGGCCGTGCGTTACCAGTATTTACGAACACTGCACCTGTTGGCCGGCAGGGGTATGATTAGCCTGGCACCCGATAAAACCAATTTCAATTACGTAACGGAAATTACCAACGCCGAATATCGCAATGCTTTTGCAGCACTTACTTTAAATTATGAGTATGCCTGGTATGGCGAATTTGATGTTGACAAAAATATTTATGAAAAGATCGAGCACAATTTCAGCAGCTTAAATAAAAAAATATAAGGCATTACTTGAAGCATAAATTAATATATCTGTATTGTTTATTGGCAATAGTCCTGTTGCTTGCAGGCTGCAGTGGTTGCAGGCAAAATGAAATGCCATCGCTGGAAGAAACTTATTCTAAAAAAGATAAAAATCCTTTTGGAGCAAGTATAGCCTACCGGCAGATCAATGCCATCTACCGGAATAATGATGTACAGGATAAGAGACTTGATTTTAAAAATACCTGGGAAAATATTAGCGACACCGGGTCCCTGTACATTTGCATGGCTCCGCGGCTTTTTGTTACTACAGAAGAAGTTACTGCCATGATGGAATACGTGGAGGCAGGCAATAGCCTTTTTGTTTCCGCAGGGCGTATTGACGAACTTTTACTGGATGAAGCAGGTTGCAGCGAAGTGTACAACTCGCCGGCGATGGAGGATATGTTTGGCAAGATGAAAAGCACGTCGGTAAGTGCAATGGTTCAGCCGGGATTTGCATACGGCTATTATTATCACCCCTTTGAAAACTATTTTACAGGCATAGACAGCAGCAATACAAGAGTGCTGGGTTATAACGAAAAAAATAAGCCAAATTTTATTGTGTTTTTCCGCGGCAAAGGCAAGTTGTACCTGCAATGCGACCCACGGGCATACAGTAATTATTTTTTGCTCAAGGAAAATAATTACCGGCACTTAAAAAATTCGCTGGCTTTTACTAACAACAAACCACAACATGTTTACTGGGATGATCACTATTACAAGCTAAACGGCCGCAATGATGAAGAGAAGAGTTTTTCCAGCTTCAGCGAAATCATGAAACAT
>JAYSTT010000098.1:0-10222 GCA_043719495.1 Ferruginibacter sp.
TAAAATATAATTTACTTCGTCTTCGCAAAACTCCGGTGTTACTTTATAAGCTGCAATGCCGTAAGTCATGAGGCCGCCACCTTTACTTTCCTTTTCATAAATAGTAACATCAATACCTTCTCTTGATAAAACATGGGCGCAACTTAAACCTGCAGGGCCGGCACCAACAACCGCAACTTTGTAGCCCCCAACCCCTAAAGGGGAGTTATCGGAATTTGCTTTTTTTCTTATAAATAATTGCCAGTTATTTTTCATGGCTTGTTCCGTTGAATATCGTTGCAGTTTAGCAATGGGGATCGGCGGTTCGTTCATTAAATTAAATACACAACTGCCTTCGCATAATTTTTCTACCGGGCATACTTTGCTACAACCGGCTCCCATAATGTTGGAAATAAAAATAGTGTGTGCACTTCCTTTGATATTATCGCTGGTAATTTGTTTGATAAACTTAGGCACGTTGATTCCGGTAGGGCAACTTTTAATGCAGGGGGCATCGTAACAAAATAAGCAACGGTTGGCTTCCACTAGTGCAGCGTTGTGCGTTTCAAATGGTGGATGAATATCGCTGAAATTTTCGGCGTATTGTTCGTTAGTTAATCTGTTATTGATAATGGCCATGAACAAGAATTAATTTATACGCTTAGATAATAGTTCAATAATGGTATGTGGTACAAGTGAGTGACACAACGATGCTGCCATGAAAAACAAATGCTGGTAACAAAAAACTAGAACTCCGTCAATTTCCCATAAGTCTCCGGCCTCCTATCTCTAAAAAATTGCCACACACTTCTTACTTCTTCAATCATATCCAAATCAAATTCACTAATTAATAATTCATCTTTGTCTTCACTTGCCTGCGCAAAAATTTGTCCTCGTGGATCAACAAAATAACTGCTGCCATAAAATTTGCCGAGGTTCCAGGGTTTTTCTTCTCCCACACGATTGATGCAACCCATAAAATATCCGTTGGCTGCGGCATGTGCAGGCTGTTCCAGTTTCCATAAATATTGTGAGAGGCCTGCAACAGTTGCAGATGGATTGTAAACAATCTCTGCGCCATTCAAACCTAAGCATCTTGCGCCATCAGGAAAGTGACGATCGTAACAAATGTACACACCCACTTTTGCATACTTGGTTTGAAAAACAGGGTAGCCAAGGTTTCCGGGCTTAAAGAAAAACTTTTCCCAAAAACCGGAAGTATGAGGAATATGATTTTTTCTGTACTTGCCTAAATAAGTTCCGTCTGCGTCAATCACTGCAGCGGTATTATATAAAACCCCTGCTTGTTCTTTTTCATAAATGGGAACGATGATAACCATGTTATACTTTTTAGCATAAGTTGCCATTAAATCTGTTGTTGGTCCAGGAACTGACTCTGCACTTTCATACCATTTTTTATCCTGTCCCGGACAGAAATAAGGTGTATTGAAAATTTCCTGTAAACAAAGGATTTGTACACCTTTTTTTCCGGCTTCTTCAATTAATGGAATATGTTTTTGCACCATAGCATCAACAATTTCTTTGATCGTTCCTTCGCCTTCTGTTTTGGGTAAGGACATTTGGATGAGTCCTGATTTAATAATTCGTGGCATAAATATTTATTTTTTTTCTTCATTTAATGCAATTTCAATTTTTTTATCGGGTATTAACCAAATACAAGAAACTATAAAAAATAATACACCCGATATAACTGGATTAATATAAAGCGCTATAGGAATTGCAGAAAAATATGCTATAATCGATACTAAATTTTTCCAGCTGGTAGGTGTTATAAGTTTTACTACACTACTATTTTGCCCAATACTTTTTATTATTGCAGCTTGCAAAAAATTAAAAGAAACACCGCAAAGCAAAGCTAATGCGGCATATGATGCTACTGTAATTTTATCGAAGTGATTCTCCCCCATCCACCCAGTTAAAAATGGGATTAGCGACAGCCAAAACAATAAATTTATATTAGCCCACATTACCGACGGGGTAACTTTTTTAAAAGTATGCAATAAATGATGATGGTTTACCCAATAAATAGCTACAAACAAAAAACTTAAAGCATAACTTAAAAATTTAGGTACTAATGGTTTTATATTTTCCCAGGCTGTACCCCCGGGAACTTTTAATTCTAAAACCATAATAGTAATAATGATTGCAATTACACCATCACTAAATGCTTCTAATCTTGTTTTATTCATTTTATATTGTTTGCGAAACTTGATTACGTTTTATGAATTTACCGAATCCTTTTTGTAATAAACATTTATTATCCTCAATTGCAATTACTCCTCTCAGCAAAACAGTTTTTACTTTACCCGTTACTTCCCATCCTTCATAGCCACTGTAATCAACATTCATGTGATGTGTTGTTGCAGAAAGCGTATGTTTTTCATTCGGATCAAAAATTACAATATCCGCATCACTGCCCACTGCAATAGTTCCTTTGCGTGGAAACATACCAAATATTTTTGCAGGGTTGGTACAGGCCACTTCAACATATTTATTTAACGTGATTTTATTTTTTGCAACACCTTCGCTGAATAATAGTTCCATCCGATTTTCTATTGCAGGATGCCCGTTGGGAATTTTAGAAAAATCATCTTTGCCCATTAATTTTTGTTCCCATTTAAAAGGGCAATGATCGGTTGCCACCACCTGCACCAAACCCTGGTTAATGCCTGCCCATAAAGTTTGCTGATCTTTCTTTTCTCTCAATGGCGGACTCATCACCCATTTAGCACCTTCAAAGTTTTGCTCATACAAAGAAGCATCTAAAATTAAATATTGAATGCAGGTTTCTACAAACATTTTTTGATTGCGCCTGGTAGCATTGCGTACTGCATTCAATGCACCCTCGCAAGTAAGATGTACAATGTAGCCTGGACAACCGGTGTAATTGCTCATATCCACAAAACGTTCAGCAGCTTCCGCTTCAGTTACTTCTGGCTGAGAGAGATAATGATACAACGGTGATAATTTTCCTTCGCCACGATGCTTTTGTGTGAGGTAATCTATCATATCCCCATTGGTGGCATGCACATTAATTAAACCACCGTGTTTTTTTACTTCTTCCATTAAGCCAATCATCTGGCGGTCGTCAATCATTAATGCTCCTTTATAAGCCATAAAAGTTTTAAAAGATGTGATGCCTTCTTCTTCAATAAAATCTTTTATTTCAGTTTTTGTTTCGTCATTAAAATCGGTAACGGCCATGTGAAAACTGTAATCGCCTACACAATTACTATCGCTTCTGCTTTGCCATTCTTTTAATGCATCATGCAAACTGTTGCCCTGTTTTTGCAAGATAAAATCAATTACCATTGTTGTGCCGCCATATAATGCTGCCCTGGTACCGGTTTCGTAATTATCGCTTGAATACGTTCCCATAAAAGGCATATCTAAATGCACGTGCGGATCAATACCACCGGGAAAAACTAATTTGCCAGTGGCGTCAATTGTTTTATCTGCAGTAACGGATAAATTTTTTCCAATAGTTTTTATGATTTCGCCTTCAATAAAAATATCAGCAACATAATCGTCAATTGCTGTAATAATTCTTCCGTTTTTAATTAATAAAGACATAATGATTTATTTTTTCTTCATCAATAATAAATATACTAACCCACTTACGATAAATCCAACGAACCAGGCATAATGATACAGGTCTGATATCCATGCAGGAAAGGCTGTTGCAGAAACTACTTTTATCTGCAACAAAAAACCAGGGATGTTTGGTACTATACCACAGAGTAATGCAACGATAGCTTTGTAATTAAACCCATTGGAATAGCTGTATGCTCCACCATGTTTATACAAATCATCAGCAACTAAATTTTTTTTTCTTATAAAAAAATAATCAACGATCATAATTCCTCCAACAGGTCCTAATAAACTGGAATAAGCAATTAACCAGGTAAAAATATAACCATCCGGGCTGGCAATTAATTTCCACGGAAAAATTAAAATACCGATAATACCTGTGATATAACCGCCGATTTTAAAATTTATTTTTTGAGGAGAAAGATTAGAAAAATCATTGGCGGGGCTAACAATATTTGCCGCTATGTTTGTAGCTAATGTAGAAATGATAATACCAATCATCGCAATAATCACCATCAACTTGCTATCAAACTTTCCTGCTAATTTTACAATATCCCATTCGCTTTGTCCATAAATAATTGCTGTGGCAGAGGTAACTACCACACCAATAAATGCAAACAATGTCATACTCGGTGGCAAGCCAATTATTTGTCCGTTGATTTGTGCCTTCTGACTTTTTGCATAGCGTGTAAAATCAGGAATATTTAAAGAAAGTGTTGCCCAAAAACCCACCATGCCTGTTAACGCAGGAAAAAAGAAATTTAAAAAAGAAGGCGTGTCTTTAAATTTTGAAGGCTGCTCTAATATTGGACCGAGGCCATGTGCGGCACTGATAGCCCAGTATAATAAAGCTAATGCAGCAACTGGTAAAAACATTGCTTTAAACACCAATAATTTTCTGATACTTTCTACACCCAGATAAACAATAAACATATTCAGCAACCAGAAAACAAAAAAACATAACAATGGTAATGCCTGCGGAAATAAACCTGCATAACTGATCTCTTCCAATGAAGGATTTAATACCCGTAAAATATTATAGAGCGATGCACCACCGATCCATGTCTGAATACCAAACCAACCGCAGGCAACAATAGCTCTTAACATCGCAGGAATATTAGCGCCTTTTGTTCCAAAACTCACTCTTGCCAAAACAGGAAACGGAATACCATATTTTGCCCCTGCATGTCCGTTCAATATCATTGGTATTAATACAATAGTGTTGCCTAAAAAAATAGTCAGGATTGCCTGCCACCAATTCATACCACCTTGTATTAGTGAACTCGCCAGCATATAGGTAGGTATACACAAGCTCATGCTTATCCAAAGTGCTGCATAATTCCATGTACCCCAGGTGCGTTTGCTTTGCGGAATGGGCGCAAGGTCTTCATTGATTAAAGCCCCCCTGCCCCCCGAAAGGGGGTTCTCAGACTCCGATAATTTGATGTTTACTTTATTCATCCGGAATTAAAGATTTTAATGTTATTCTGGTTTTAAAGTATTTAAGCTATCGCTTTTAAAAAATATAATGCAATTTCAACAATCAGATTCTTAAGCCCCTCCTTCGGAGGGGTTTGGGGAGGCTTCATCCGCAATTTTTATAGCTTCACTTATTATCGCCAACCCTTCATCAATTTGTTCTTTAGTAACACATAATGGTGGTGCAGTAAAAATATAATTCCATCTCACAAAAGTGTACATGCCCAGTTCTTTAATTTTAGCTGCTACTTTATTCATCACTTCCATTTCATTGGGCTTTGCATTAAATGATGCCATGGGTTCTTTGGTTTTTCTGTTCTTCACCAATTCAATACAACCCAGTAAACCAGTGTTTCTATAATCGCCAATAGAAGGATGAATTGCTTTCATTGCTTCCACTTGTTGCTCCATATATTTTCCCATGGCAACTGTATTGGCAATTAAATTATCATCCTCATAAATTTTTAAGGTGGCTAAAGCGGCGGCACAACTTACCGGGTGTGCAGAATAAGTTAATCCAAGTGGCAACATGGCATCATCATACTTAGCTGCAATTTTATCACTCACTTGCAAACAACCAAAAGGTAAATAACCACAGGTTAATCCTTTGGCCATCGCAATCATATCAGGAATAATATCATGATTTTGAAATCCAAACCATTTACCTGTTCTTCCAAAGCCACTCATTACTTCATCCATAATTAATAAGATGCCGTGCTTGTTGCATATTTCCCTTACTGCTTTTAAATAACCTACCGGATATTTTAAACAACCTGATGAACCACTTTCTCCTTCCAGCATTATCGCCGCAATATTGTTCGGTCCTTCATAAGCAATTAATCTTTCTAATTGTGCCACCGATTCTTTCAGCATATTTTCTTCGCCATACTCCCATCGGTATAAATAAGGCAAATCAAAATGTACAAAATTGGGGGCTTGTTGTGCATCAACCGGTAATTTTCGTGGGTCGCCACTTGCAGCCATCGCACCAATAGAAGCGCCATGATAAGATTGATAACGGGTAACAATTTTATGGCGGCCTGTATATAATCTTGCTAATTTAATAGCATTCTCTATTGATGTGGCACCGCATAAAGTAAAAAAAGATTTATTCAAATCTCCAGGGCAAATTTCCGCCAGCTTCTTGCCCAACTCTCCTCTTACTTTTGTTACACAACTTGGCGTAACATAACTTACTTCCTGCATTTGCTTTACCACAGCATTGGTTATACGCTGGTCGCCATGGCCAACATTCACGTTCATCAATCCCGATGAAAAATCGATATAGCGTTTATCATCGTAGTCATGTAAATAAACACCTTCAGCATACTTTACTGCAATAGGCGCAATACCTTTTTGCTTGCTCCAGCTAAAAAGTGTATAATCAAGGTTATCTTGAACAATTTCTGTTGCTTCGGATAATGTTTTTGTACTCATGGTTTTATTTTTTTGAACCCAGCTTAAGAATTTCTATTTGACTTCATTGGCGACGCTCCGTTCAACAACATTGCTTTACTGAACTTTACATGTGTTTTATTTAAGGCCACTTACTTTTCTAATGCCACCCCTCCGGGGTTGTGTTTCGTTATAATTTTCAATTGCTATATTAATTTCAGCCCTTCGGGCTTGGCCTCATACCGATTTATATCTTTTAAAAATCAAACTGCTCTCGTTTTTAATCCCGAAGGGATGCTATTAATATAGAAATAATTCTATTTTTCTATCCCAACCCTGAAGGGGTGACATTAGAAACTCCTGCGTCAATCTATAACATCATTATTCTTACCTCAATCATAAAATTCAAACAAATATTTTTCTTCAAACGGGATATCAAATTTCTTTAAAAACCCCATATACTCTTGCCGAAACGTTTTCTTTTTATGATGCTCCTTTTGATTTTTAATATAATCAATCACATTTCCAAAATTAGATTGCGAATATGAAAATGCCCCATACCCTTCCTGCCACAAAAATTTCTGCTTCAAAAATCCTTTATCATTAATAAAATTGCTGGAATTATTTTTTATATCTCTTATCAAATCTGCAATCTTCATTGCTGGCCTCAATCCAACCAAGACATGAATATGATCCTGCATACCATTCACCGCTAACGATTTTTGTTCTTTACCTTCCACTATTCCGGCAATATATTTATACAGCTCTTCCTGAAAAACAGGCTTAATCATATTCTCTCTGCCTTTTACAGCAAAAACATATTGAATATATATTTGAGAAAATGTACCGGGCATATTATTATTGTTTTAAACTTCGATTTTTTAATGTCACCCCTTCAGGGTTTACACATTATTCGCTTTTTTTATTCTATATTAATTTCAGCCCTTCGGGCTTAGCTATTCACAATATTTTTACTTGATTCGTTTTTTGTCTTAATCACCAAAGAATTACCAAACTCAATTTCAAGTTTTTGTTTTTCTTCATTATTCTGAACATAAACCGTTTTAACCGCTGAAAATGGAAATTCAAGGCTATAAAGTTTTTTCAAATTATTAACGAAGGTCCCCCATTGTAATGAATTTACTACATATTTACCTTCATCGTTCTTATAATAATATTCCTCCGATAAATATGCTGGAATTACACGAAAAGGATAAAATCGCCATTCTCTTTCATCATAGAAACAAACATCCTTTCCCGAAAAATCATCTCCAATATAGGGTTTGAATAAAAAATACAAACTATGAAAGGCCTCCTGAAAATGTTCAGCCACTCCATATTTATATTCTTTGCCTTTCATTCCCATAATTTCTACATCTGCTATAAAATCTTTTCTTTTTATAGCCTCCTCATTTTCAATGTAAATTTTCCATATTGTTTGCAAAGCATTATAATTAAAACTGTCTTTATGCACATAAGTAATCGGGGTTATCTTCTTTTCAATGCCCCAGCTTTTTTCCATAGCAATACCGTAAGGGCCATATTTATTCTTATGTGGCTCAATAAATAATTCTGGAATATCACAGAAACAAACCATGGGAATTCCTATGTGCAGTAATTTCTCATCAAGGGTTCGCCAGTTTTCCAAGCAATAATTTGGGGCAAATCCTTCTTTAAGGATTGAAACTAAATTATCAAACCTTTTTGTAAAGTGAAACAAATAATCTGCACTTATATTCCCCGCCATTATTAATAATTAAATATTTTTTAAGTCATCCAGTTTACTCCAGCCTCAGCATTCCATTTTATTGTTGATTTTTTCAACTTCGTCCAAAACTCGATCGAACTTTTTCCCGTAATATCACCTACTCCAAATTTACTTTCATTCCAGCCGCCAAAACTAAAAGGCTCACGTGGCACCGGCACACCAACATTTACACCAATCATTCCTGCACTGGCTTTATCAATAATATATCTTGCCATGGCGCCATTTTGTGTAAACACACTGGCCGCATTGCCGTAAGGGTTGGCATTTTCTATTGCCAATGCTTCATCAACAGTGTTGGTACGCATAATGGAAATTACCGGGCCAAAGATTTCTTCTTTAGCCACACTCATTTGCGGCGTAACAAAATCAATTACAGTTGGGCCAACATAAGTACCGTTTTCTTTTCCTGCAACAATTGTATTTCTACCATCCACTAAAATTTTTGCGCCATCTCTTTCTGCTTCGCCGATAAATTGTTCAATCCGTTCTTTACTTTCTTTACTAATAACAGCGCCTAAATTTTCACCGGGAATAATTTTTCTGGCTTCTTCACAAATCTTATCAATGATAGCATCCACATTACCCACACCTATCATTGCACTTGCTGCCATGCAACGTTGTCCTGCACAACCACTCATGCTTGCAGCAACATTTTGTGCAGTCATACCCGGTATTGCATCGGGTAATACCATCAGGTGATTTTTAGCGCCACCCAATGCCAAACATCTTTTATAATTCGATGTCGCTCGTTGATAAACAATTTTCGCAACCTTTGTACTTCCAACAAATGAAACCGCTTCAATACCCGGATGATCACAAATTGCATTTACAATTTCCACATCGCCATGTACAATATTAAAAACGCCATCGGGTAAACCAGCTTCTTTTAAAAGTTCGGCTAGTTTGCCACAACTTAATGGTACTTTTTCTGAAGGCTTCATAATCATACAATTGCCCAGTGCAATAGCATTTGGTAATGTCCAGTTAGGCACCATCGCCGGAAAATTAAATGGAACTATCGAGGCAACAACTCCCAATGCCACATGCTCTGTTCTGCATTCCACACCTTTACTTACTTCTAAAATTTCTCCGGTTACCAATTGAGGGAGTGACGTAGCAAATTCCGTAAGCTCAATACATTTTTCTATTTCTGCCACAGACTCCCCATAAGTTTTACCATTTTCTTCGCTACAAAGCTCTGCCAGTTCTTTTAAATTTTTTTCAAGCAATGTTTTATACCGAAAGAAAACCTGCACCCGCTCTTTTATAGGTGTTCTGCTCCAGGCCCGAAAAGCGGCTTTTGCTGCTTTAACTGCATTATCCAAATCTTTTGCGGGTGACATGGGCACAGTAGATAATAAATTGCCGTCAATGGGAGAAGTTACTTCCAGTGTTCTGGAAGAGGAGGAGTTAACAAATTTTCCATTGATATAGTTTTTTAGCGGGGCATATTTCATAGTTGCATTTATTTTATCAAAAATTAATGAAAATAAATGGAATTTCTTAATAAATATTATAAACGAAGTAGAAGAAAAATAAGTTCAAATTGAAATAGAAAAAAATAAGATGGCTGAAAAGGGAATATGAAATAAAATTAAAATTTATGGATTAAGGATTTTGAAAACCTTCTATTAATTTTATTCTCAAAGTAAAAAACAAAAAACCCCGCCAGAGGCAGGGTTACGTGTAAAGTGTCGGGATGGCAAGATTCGAACTTGCGACCTCCTGGTCCCAAACCAGGCGCGATAACCGGGCTACGCTACATCCCGAACGATAAAAATATTTGTTGAGGTTTATTGGGAACACCCTAACATTAAAAACTTTTATAAGAACTTTTTTGCGGAGAGGGTGGGATTCGAACCCACGGTACAGTTTAACCCGTACGACGATTTAGCAAACCGTTCCTTTCGGCCTCTCAGGCACCTCTCCTAATTATTAAAGGACGGCAAAAATACAATTCAATAAGGTATTACCCAAAACTAAATACAA
>JAYSTT010000099.1:0-1738 GCA_043719495.1 Ferruginibacter sp.
CGAAGTCGCCAATCGACTTCCAAAAATTGTGAATCAAGACCTGAAAAGCGATTGAATGAACAGCATAATGCCAAAATCGTAACAAAACATAAACGAAAAAAACGATTGTACAAACCAGACATAAAGTCGTCTGTTATTTTTACATAATTGTTCTTGAAGATGGAACAAGCGAGGAACACCACAAATAAACTGTCAAAAAAGAATGGAATAATAAAAATGTTTGTCCGTATAAGCTGAAATCACCAAAAAAAAAGAATCAGAAGAACATGAAAATTGAATGGTAGGCAGCAAAAGGAGAGGAAAAAAACCTCTGTGCACGTGCACTTATGACGCATTTATCATTAATTCTTTTCTCCTCTTCATCTCAGCCTTTTTATTCGTTCTTCTCTCTCGTGACCAAATAATTATTTAAATGAACTGAAAACGAGAGAAAAAAGACTGAGAATGCCAATTAGCAGTAGAGAAAATTAATGTGTGCATGCTCTTAAAGGAGAATGGTGGTGAGAAGGAGAAGATGAAGAAAAAAAAATTGCATAATATGTTGATGTCTGATAAGTCAGCTATTCTAATAAACAAACAAGTCATCAGCGGCGTAACCCTTTAGTTTTTCCCGTTGCATGATTTAAAATACATCTCACACCACGCCGTCAATGCTCATGCTAAATTAACACCATCTGGATATGCATCCTTCCATAACGTCTAGCCTGATCTTGTTAGCATATCTTAAAGCTCGTCGCTCTAAATTATTTTATGCACAAATGTGCACATTTCTCGAGTGTTTGTTTGTGATAATCGAGTGAGTCAGCTGGAAAAAACCCTCCCTGTCTAGTCAATTCTTATGTATCATTCTTTATGTATACTTATTTACTCCTTGAGACAATTGGGTCAAATCTTTTCAGATGCATTCTGCAATTTATCTTAATTTATAAAGTATAGCGTTGAATTCTTTCGCTCTTCTCCATTTTCTCTTGTGAAACATGCGATAAAATTTGAATGCTACAAAACAGTATGATAAAATAACTTAAACTGGATTTTGCAATTATAATGCCGCGCATAGATTGGACCCGAAAAATTTCTGCGAAAATTTAAATTCCTAATTTTACAAATTTTCAAGTCAAATTTTTAGTGGCTAAGCGCAAGCCATGCGCACAGCCACTGGTTACTGGTGTTGAGCCGTCTGACTGTCTCGAAAGTCAGTTTGCTATGTTCCCGACATCGTAGAAAGCTAAAATTTTACACAAAGATTCCTGCCATCCTATCTTTTCCACGATATCCATTTTTTTTCATTTTCCCCTCCCTCTTGCCCCGAAATTATTAATTTTATTTTTCAATACGAAGCAAAATGAGACAAGGGGCAAAAATGAGGAAGGGCTAAAAGAGTTTACTTCTGAATATGACGCTCATAATTTTAAATTTTCGAGAACCGTTAATTATATATTTTTGTTGATAAAATATTACCGCATTTTATAAACTATAACCAAAATTATAATTAACTGAGAAGTGCGTTATTATCTTATTCAAAAAATGGAACATTATCAAGATAATTGTTACAAATTCAATTTTAATAAGAAATTCTATTGGAAAAAATTAATACCTGTTCTAAAATTCATAAAAATAGAGACTAATTTTTAATGTGATTTTTCATATATATGAGTTATTATTGTTCTTTGTAGTTTTAATAAAAACTGATTTGTTACACGCTTAGCCACTAGAAAACTTCAGTTTGAATTAATAATTT
>JAYSTT010000100.1:0-1736 GCA_043719495.1 Ferruginibacter sp.
AAAAAGCTTACAGGAGTTGAAAATTTTGAAGAGAGTGAAAAATTGGTGGCCGAAGCATATAAAGATGCTGCAAAAGAAAAACGCAATAAAAAAAATGAAATTGATTACAGCTATGAAGATTATATAAAAACCCCCTACAGCCTGGAAGAAGCCTACCGAAAAGGTGATTTGGATATGCTGGATAGTTTGGAAGGAAAACAATTTGAAAGTAAAGCTTTTTTAGAAAAGTTTTTATACAGGCGCAACGAGATACAAGCCCATTCTATTGATTCAATTATAAAAAGTAAAACCAGTTTATTTGTTGGTGTTGGCAGCGCACATTTGCCCGGCAAGCGTGGCGTTATTGAACTGCTGCGTAGCAAGGGCTATAAGCTAAGGCCTGTAAAAATGGGAGAGAGGGACGGCCAGCAAAAAGATGCTATTGATAAAATACGGGTGCCGGTAACTTTTAAAACAATACAATCGGAGGATAGTCTTTTTTCTGTGGAAATACCCGGCAATAAATTTTACAGCTTCAGCAAATTCAGCAATGTAAATACAAAGCAATATGCAGATATGGGTAATGGTGCTTATTATGTGGTAAGCCGTATAAAAACAAATGGCTTGCTTTTAGGAGATAATGAAAACACTGTAACTAAAAAAGTGGACAGTCTTTTGTATGAAAATATTCCGGGGAAAATTTTAAAAAAATCAGCGATTACTAAAAATGGATACAAAGGCTTTGATTTAACCAACCGTACCAGGAGGGGGGATGTGCAACGATTTAATATTATTATAAC
The DNA here is from genome assembly GCA_043719495.1 of Ferruginibacter sp. GTDB lineage: Bacteria > Bacteroidota > Bacteroidia > Chitinophagales > Chitinophagaceae > Ferruginibacter. Next base: position 780 of record JAYSTT010000100.1, read on the forward strand.
ACCGTTTGAGATTTTACTTTTTAAAATAAGCGGTACCGGAGATTATGTATTGGAAGGCGGTGAAGCCAATCGTTTTTTTAATTCAATAAACATTGCATCCTACAATAAAAAGGGCTGGATAAATTATCAACCTGCTACGGGAGGTTTTGAAATTAAATTACCCCATGCCCCAATATTGCAAAAAGATTTTGTCAGTAACCGGTTAGAATATTCCGCAACAGACAGCAAAGAAAATATTACTTATATCTTAATGAAAACCAACCTGCATAATTATGATTTTATTGAAGAAGATAGTTTTGACCTGAATTTAATGGAAGAAAGTTTTGCAACCAGCATTTTTATTGAAAAACAAATGAGCAGGCAGCAGGGAAAATGGCAGGGATATCCCACATTGGATTGTAAATATAAATATAAAGATGGCAGTTTTAGTACGGTTAGATATTTATTGCAGGGGCCAAATTATTTTGCACAGGTAGCCCATTATTACAATGAAACTAAAAACGTAAAACAATATTTTGATTCTTTCAGAATTGTACCGTTTATATATCCCGAAGTAAAACAAAGAGTAGATACCGTTTTGCATTTTACTGTACAATCTCCATTGTTTCCTGAAGGCAAAAAACAAAACGATTTAATGGAATCGTTACGCAATATGATGAACGGATTTGGGGGCAATGAGGAGGAAGATTTAATGCCTGAGTTTGGGGTAAAATTGATAGGAAACGATACCATTGGCGAAAAAATATTTGTGGCTTGGGCTAAATCGCCTAAAAATACTTATATAAAAGATTCCTCAAAAATTTTCAGCAACAACAACTATAATTTTTCAGGCTCAGGCAATAAAGCCCAAAGTTATCTTTACTTAAAAAAAGACAGCGGCATTACTGCAGGCGGTATGCACTATTTATTTCAACAAATTGCAGATACCAACAGCAGCCGAACCATTATCTCCAAAGC